>UQVK01000010.1 GCA_900544445.1 uncultured Lachnospiraceae bacterium | reverse complement strand
AGAGAAGCTTTCAAAGCTTTTGATCGCGGATCTTTCCGATCTGAATTTCAACCAAGTGGATTTTGATGTTTTCCTGACGAAAAAGGAACGTCCCGCTTCCGACGGCTGGGACGAGGTGACCTTCCGCATCTCCACCAATCCGGGCGAGCCGAAAAAGCCCCTGTCCGAGGTTGCCAGCGGCGGCGAACTTTCCCGTATCATGCTGGCCCTGAAAACAGTGACCGCGGCTCAGGAGGACAAGGACACTTTTATTTTCGATGAGATCGATGCGGGAATCAGCGGGAAAACCGCCTGGAAAGTCTCCCAGAAGCTGGCAGTTTTGGGAAAGGCGCGCCAGGTGATCTGCATCACCCATCTGCCGCAGATCGCGGCCATGGCGGACAACCATTTTGTCATCGAAAAAAAATCCGAAAATGGCTCAACTGCCACTTCCATTTATGAAATTAAGGGCGATGCGGTGGAAAGGGAGCTGGCCCGTATGCTGGGAGGAGACGAACTGACCGAAAGCGCCCTGGCCAATGCCAGAGAATTGAAAGAAATGGCAGAGAATACAAAACAATACTAAATTATCCGAAACCGATTCTTCACATACTAGAAAGGACGTACATGCAGATGTATGTCCTTTTCAAGTTTTTGGGAAAGGATGTGAGGAATTGGAAAGGAGACGAAAATACAGATTGATCCTGTGCCTGATTCTTATCTGTGCCGTAACGGCGCTTTTCATATGCTGGATGCTTCTGATCTGGGAACGCGTGCCCGGCATGATCCATATCCGCGCGGGCGTGCAGCAGGAGCTGGATCTGAACGTCCCCGTATCAGGGGAGCTGTATCGAAACGATACGGAGGAAGAACATGCCGAAAAGGAAAATCAGAGCGGTGAGGATGCGGTAGCGGCTGTCAGGATGAACGCTGTGAACCCGCTTCCGCAAAAAAGCCTGTCCGTAAATCTGAACGAACCGATCACCCTGTATGCGGAAGCGCTGGAAAGCTATACCATGAAGCTCAGGCTGTTCGGCCTGATCCCCTTCAAGACCGTTCAGGTTGAGGTGATTGACGACAAAACCCTGATCCCTGCCGGAATCCCCATAGGAATTTACGTGAAAACGGAAGGGGTTCTCGTGATCGCCACCGGGGAATTTGAAGGACCGGACGGACAGACGAACGCCCCTGCGTCCAGACTGCTGAAGGAAGGAGACTACATCCTGAAGGCGGACGGAGAAACCGTAACGGGAAAGGCGGCCTTCATGCAGCGCATTGCGGACAGCGGCGGAGAAGAAATGATTCTTACGATTCTTCGAGACGGACAGCAGTTTGACGTGAGCCTCACCCCGGAGCAGAATCAGAACGGGGAATATAAACTGGGAATCTGGATCCGGGACAATGCCCAAGGCGTCGGCACTCTGACCTGGCTGGATACGGATAACAGCTTCGGCGCTCTGGGACATGGCATCAACGACATGGACACTGCCGCGCTGATGAACCTGGAAAGCGGCAGCCTTTATAAGACGGAAATCATATCCATTACGAAGGGGGAAAACGGTTCCCCCGGAGAACTGACCGGCGTGATCGATTATAATGAAGATAATCGCATCGGAACCATAGAAGCCAACACGGAGAAGGGAATATTCGGAAGCCTGGATGAGGAATCCGCTTCCCACATCATATCCTCCGCCATGCCCATCGGCCTGAAACAGGAGGTGGAGGAGGGAGAGGCCGAGATCCTGTGCAGCGTAGGCGGGGAGCCGGAGCTTTACACCATAGAGATCACGGGGATCCATCTGGATCACGACAACGTAAACCGTGGCCTGGAAATCACCGTCACGGACGAACGCCTTCTTGCCCTGACCGGCGGAATCGTCCAGGGAATGAGCGGCGCTCCCATCATTCAAAACGGAAAACTTGTGGGTGCGGTAACGCATGTGCTGGTCAACGATCCCACAAGAGGTTATGGGATATTTATTGAAAACATGCTCGAACATTGAGTCCGGGCAGTCCGAATAAAGTAAACGCCCCGTAAGCTTGCTTACAAGGGGCGTTTCACTTTATTCGGACTATCCGGCGAAAGCCGGCAGCGAGAAGAAGCGAAGCGGATTCGAGCTGAGCCCGGACGGAGTGAAGGAAAGGATCATCTGATACAAACACACGCATTGCGTGAAAAGGAAAAATGTTATATAATAAAGAAAATACCGCAGGGAGGTAATTGGCATGGATCTGGCAGAACAGCTTAGAACGCTTCGGGAACAGACTGGACTATCCAGAAAAGATTTTTCCATTCATATGGGGATTCCTCTGAGGACAATAGAGGATTGGGAAGCGGGACGCAGAAGGCCGCCTGAATATATCCCGCGGCTGATCGCGTATCAGCTGAAATATGAAGAACTGACAGCAAAAAAGGAAGAGAGGGAACAGGGTGCAGAATAAAAATGAGATTGTAATTTTTGAAACGGAAGACAGACAGGTGAAGTTACCTGTAACTGTGGAAAATGATACCGTGTGGTTAAACCGGAATCAGATGTCGGAATTGTTCGACAGAGACGTGAAAACCATCGGTAAGCATATTAACAATGCATTAAAAGAAGAATTAGAGGATCAGGTGGTGGTCGCAAAATTTGCGACTACCACTCAGCATGGTGCTATCGAGGGAAAAACGCAAACTCACATGACAGAATATTACAACTTGGATGTAATCATCTCCGTCGGCTACCGTGTCAAATCAAAGCGCGGCGTGGAATTTCGCCGCTGGGCAAACACTGTATTAAAACAATACATATTAAAAGGTTATGCTGTGAATGATAATCGTATCAAACAGCTTGGAGAAGTGATACGGATTATGAAACGGACGCAGAATGATCTGGACAGTAAACAGGTGCTTTCTGTCATAGAGAAATACAGCAGTGCGCTCGATTTGCTGGATTCTTACGACCATCAGAACATGACCCGGCCAAAAGGAAATAAGGCAACCCATGTTCTTACATATGAAGAATGCAGGGAGGTCATAGAAAGCATGCGCTTTGGCGATGAATCGGATCTGTTCGGCAGAGAAAAGGATGATTCCTTTAAGGGGAGCATCGGAAATATTTATCAATCTTTTGGCGGAGTGGATGTTTATGAGTCGCTGGAGGAAAAGGCGGCCAATCTTTTGTATTTTGTCACGAAAAATCACAGCTTCTTTGACGGGAACAAAAGAATTGCGGCAACAATGTTTCTGTATTTTCTGGACAAAAACGAAGCGCTGTTTTCTGATGGAAAGAAGAAGATAGAAGATGGAACATTGGTGGCGCTAACGATCATGATCGCGGAATCAAGACCGGAAGAAAAGGAAATGATGATCAGTGTGATCATGAATTGTATGCAATAAAGATACAGGCTGACAGGCACAGCAGCCTGCGAGCACTGGTCAACGCCCCCACAGAAGATTCGGACTGCTCCGGGATGTGGCAGTGGAAAGGGCATAGGAAAGGACAGTCTGACATGTAAGCTCGCTTACAGCAGAATCTGTCGATTATCGCCGGATTTCAACCCGTTTCGCGTAAATACGACACGGAAAGCGTCGAAAACGTATCGAATATTAACGATTTAACGCGTTTTGTGCGACGAAAGAAGGTTGCCATATTTTGTCATTCTTATATAATTAGTGCAGGAACAGACAAAAAAGAAAAGGATTTTGGCAAAAGCGCTTCGGAATGGAGGACGAATATGGAACAGTTACGCATGAGTACGGGGAAGGACAGCGAAAGAGTGGTACAGATTTTGACCGATCTGATGAAAACGAATAAAGAATTCCAGATTATGATCACGGTTCCTGCGACAGGAACAGATGTGGCGGAACTGACGGCACAGGAAGAAAAGCCTTTGGATGCGTCCGCGCAGACGGTGCCGCAGACACCCGGTCAGACGCAGCGCAGTCTGGAAAAGGACGTGACGGACATGATCCATGAGATCGGTGTTCCGGCCCACATCAAGGGATATCAGTATCTGAGGGAAGCGATCATGATGTCCGTTCAGGATATTGAAATGCTCAATTCCATCACCAAGATCCTGTATCCCACGATCGCAAAGAAGTATCAGACCACACCCAGCCGTGTGGAGCGGGCAATCCGCCATGCGATTGAGGTGGCATGGAGCAGAGGCAGGATGGAAACGCTGGATGCGCTGTTTGGCTATACCATCAATACCGGAAAGGGAAAGCCGACCAATTCGGAATTCATCGCTCTGATTGCTGACAAAATCCGTCTGCAATATAAGAGCTGAAGCTTTTCACGATGGCTCCCGCCAAGAAAAAGTCCTTTATTTCAATGCAATGATGATGTATAATAAATGCAAAGCCGAAATTTAGAGAAGGATATTTTATTGATTACGGGAGGATTCGCAATGAAAAAAATTCTATTTGTGGCTTCGGAAGGCGTGCCGTTTATAAAAACAGGCGGTCTGGCGGATGTGGTGGGTGCGCTGCCCAAGTGCATTGACAGAGAATACTACGATGTACGGGTGATTCTGCCGAAATATGTCTGCATGACGCAGGCTATGAAGGACCGGCTGACCTACAGAACGCATTTCTATATGGATTTCCACTGGCAGAACCAGTATGTGGGAATCATGGAATCAGAAGTGGACGGCATCAAGTTCTATTTCATCGATAACGAGTTTTACTTCAATGGATTCAAACCCTATTGCGACAATGCGCTGTTTGAAATTGAGAAGTTCGCGTTCTTCTCCAAGGCGGCGCTGTCCATCCTGCCCGTGATCGATTTCCGGCCTGATCTGATCCACTGCCATGACTGGCAGACGGGACTGGTTCCTGTCTATCTGCATGAAAGATTTCAGGGAAGCGACTTTTATCGTGGAATTAAGACGGTCATGACGATCCACAATCTGAAGTTCCAGGGAAAATGGAGTATCAAGGAGGTACAGGATATTACGGGGCTTCCCATGTCGTTCTTCACGCCGGATAAGCTGGAAGCCTATAAGGACGCCAATCTGTTAAAGGGCGGCCTGGTGTATGCGGATGCGATTACGACGGTGAGCAGCACCTACGCGGAAGAGATTAAGACCCCTTTCTACGGGGAGGGGCTGGATGGCCTGATGCGCGCCAGAAGCGGCGACCTGAGGGGCATTGTGAACGGCATCGATTACGATGAATACAATCCGGAAACGGATCCCTTCATCACCCGTACCTTCAACGCGGTGAATTTCCGGAAGGAGAAGATCAAGAACAAACGGTCCCTGCAGGCAGATTTTGGACTGAATCAGGACGACAGAGCCATGGTGATCGGCGTGGTTTCCCGCCTGACGGATCAAAAGGGCTTTGATCTGGTTGCCTATGTGATGGATGAGCTCTGCCAGGATAATATTCAGCTCATTGTGCTGGGAACCGGCGAAGAGCGTTATGAGAATATGTTCCGGCATTTCGCCTGGAAATATCAGGGAAAGGTATCCGCGCAGATTTATTATTCTGAGGCGGTAGCCCACAGGATTTACGCTTCCAGCGACGCTTTCCTGATGCCTTCCCTGTTCGAACCCTGCGGTCTGAGCCAGCTGATTGCTCTGCGTTACGGCACGGTGCCGATTGTTCGTGAAACGGGAGGCCTGAAGGATACGGTGTGGCCGTATAACGAATATGAGAGCACAGGAACGGGCTTCAGCTTCAGTAATTACAACGCGCATGAGATGCTGGGAACAATCCGCTATGCAGAAAAGATTTATTACGATAAGAAGCGCGAATGGAACAAGATCATAGACAGAGGCATGGCAGTTGACTTCTCCTGGAATGTTTCGGCGAAAAAATATCAGGAGATGTATGACTGGCTGATCGGTTAAAAAAGCTTCAGCGGCCGGCAGAGCATCGGAAGCAGAAACTGCTGCAGCGCTGTGGAATATATGGAATACAAAAACATCCGGCATCGAAGAAGATGCCGGGTGTTTTTGATCGAGTGCGCCTGGCGGGCGACCGCATGGATTGCAAGCTTGCCTGCACAGACATGCGGACATCCGACGGGTAACGGACAGCGAGCAGCTATGCTGAGAGCTGCCCGGTACAGCGAACGGCTTTGCCGTGCGCTGTGCTTATCGCGCGAAAAGCCCAGTGGAAAACGAACAGGCATGATAAAAGGCAGAGAAATTCTGTTGTATGAAGAGTAAGGTTTATTTTATATTCCTGTTCCCGTCCGGGAAGAGCATAAACAGGAGAAAGACAGAACATAATATTATGGACTCTGATTGTATCATTCCAGGAAAGGAGAGGTGGATCATGGGAAAAAGATGGAAAGCGCTGGCGGTTTTCGCGGCGTTTTTGCTGTCTCTTCCGACAGGCTGCGGCACGGCGGAAGACCTGAATGCGACTGATACGGCAAAAGAAGAAACAGGTGCAGGAACTGATACCGGCGGGAAAGGGGAAACGGCAGGGGAAAGCCAGACCGCCGGGGCATATACGTATCATCTGGAAACGGAGGAAATGGCCTGGAATACGTCGGATGGAGAAGCGGCGTTGACGGTGACCCTGGAATATCCGGTCTTTGAGGGGGATACGGAGGCGGAGAAAGCCATCAATAGCTTTTTCCGGAACTGGGTCGCGGATAAAATGGCATCTTATGAGGCGGAGCCAGATTCTCTGGCGGAGGAAGCTCTGGAATTCGGGGAGTCGGAGGTATCGGCTGGCGCAGCGCCCTGGGCGGACGACTATTCGGTGGCGGCGGTGACAGCCGTGCAGGGAGTGATTTCCATCCGGCAGGATAATTATCTTTTTACGGGCGGAGCTCATGGAATGCCGGGACGGGAAAACCATATTTTCAGCGAAACGGAAGGGAGTGAGGTAACGCTCGCAAGTCTCCTCCCTCTCTCGGAGGAAGAAGTGAATGAGCGGGCAAGAGAGGCATTCCTTTCCCGAATTGAGGAGCATCCGGAGGACGGCTACTTTGAGGACGCATCGGATACGATACGGGCAAAAACCGATTTTCTCAGTCAGAGCTATCTGACACAGGAAGGCGTGGTTTTTTACGCGCAGCCCTATGAAATCGGCCCTTACGCGTCCGGTTTTATCGAAGTGACCGTACCATGGAAGGATTTGGGATTGTAAGCCTGCACGCCATGGAACAGAGGAATCTTTTATGGGCTTCTGTTCCTTCGGCGGCCCGTATACTGCCTGTTAAAAAGAAAAACCTTCCTGCATAGTTTCATACCTTTCAGAACAAAATAATGATGTAAACCGGAGAAAAAAAGAGGCGGCTGCGCAGAAACATCCTTCGTGAAAGTGCTCCGCTTCGGAAAAGAGGTATGGAAATGGCAAATATTTCAGAACTTGACCTGCAGAACCTGCGCCATCTGATCGGCGGCTGCGATACGACCCACTGTAAAATGAAGGAATACGCCTCCTGGGCGGAGGATGCGAAGATCAAACAGTTCTTCGAGCAGGGCGCGAAGTCCGCGATGGAGAACAAACAGCAGCTCATGAAATTTTTACAGTAAGGCCAAAGGGCGGAAAGGATGTGTGACAAATGCTGCAGGAAAAAACGATGGTGGCGGATGCGCTCGCCGGAATCAACGGAGAACTGACCAGATACGGCGAGATGATCGCCCAGACGGAAAATAAGGAGCTGAAAACCACGCTGAAGCAGATGAGAAACGCGGCGGAACAGTGCCAGGAGCAGCTGTATCAGCTTGCCCGGGAGAAATCCTATTATGTGCCCGCGCAGAAGGCCACGCCGGAGGAGATTTCCCACGTGAGAGGACTCTTTACTTCCGGAACGCTTTAAAAACCGGACATTGAGACAGGACAGGAAAAAGATCAGTGAAAACCCCGCCGGACGAAAATATCGTGTGGCGGGGTTTTGCTACGTACGCCTGAAAATTTACGTTTCCACCTGTTTCAGTCCGCTGATGTTGGAGTCGATCATCATGGAGTAGTTGGTATAGTAGACCACAAAGCCGGGCTTTCCTCCGGCGGGCTTCTTCACGTTCTTTTTCTCTGTATAGTCCACTTCCACCTTTTCATTTCCCCGGCCCTTGGAATAGTAGGCGGCAAGCCTTGCCGCGTCTTCAAAGGTGGCGTCGGGAAGCTCTTCTCCCCTGGATTTTACGATCACATGGGAGCCGGGGATTCCCTTGGCGTGAAACCACCAGTCGCCGCCGGTGGCAAAGCGGAAGGTCAGCTCTTCGTTCTGGTAGTTATTTTTTCCCACATAAATGTCATAGCCGTCACCGCTTACATAGTGGAAGGGAACGCTGGTGATTTTCACCTTTTTCCCCCGGCCGGGGCCTTTTCTGCGGATGTAGCCGCTTTCGATCAGCTCCTCGCGGATCTGTACCAGATCCTCCTCCTTCTGCGCGATGTCCAGGGAGGTGCTGATGGATTCCAGGTGCTCCACCTCCGCCTTCGTCTCCAGCGTGAGATCAGAAAGCGCTTCGAAGGTACGCTTTAGCTTGTTGTACTTTTCAAAATACTTTTTCGCGTTTTCGCCGGTGGAGAGGGTGGGATCCAGCGGAATGGTGATGTCCTCTCCCGTATAGTAGTTGGGGCAGGTGAGAGACTTCGCGCCCGGTTCGGCGCTGTAGCCGTAGGTGTTTAAAAGCTCTCCGTACACCCGGTATTTGTCCCGTTTTTCCGTGTCCCGCATCTGCCTGATCTGCAGGTCGTATTTTTTTATATTCCGCTCCAGGGCGGTGGAAACGATTCGTCTGAGGTCTGAGGAGCGCTGGCGGATTCTGGTGACCGTATTTTTCTCCGCGTAATAATCCTCCAGAAGGGCGGAGATGGAGGCATAATCCTTTCGCAGCGCTGGCGGATAGGAAGTCAGGGTCAGGGCGGCGTACTCCGCCGGGACGGAAAGGCTCCGGCCGGATGAAGGGGCCTCCTGTGCGTCGGCGCCTCTGCTGCTGCCTTCATAGACGATGCAGGGAGAAAAATGTTCCGTGCGCACTTCTTCCATCATGTGCGAAAAGGCCTCCCAAAGCGCCTGCCTCCCGTCCTCGTCCAGAGCGGCGGTGGACAGGTCCGCGTTTCCGCCCGCCCGGTAGCAGATTTCATGGGCGATGGCGGGAGACAGGCCGGTGAAGGAGGTATAGAGCGCCTTGAAGCAGGGCTGGGCGCCGGAAAATACCCGCTCCATGAACCGGGTCCGGTCTGTTCCCAGCGGATTTTCCTTGTCCTGGGTGTGGGGGATGAAATAATCCTTGCCGGGAAGCACCTCGCGGACGGAGCTGACCATGCCGGAAATGTGCTTGATGCTGTCGATGATTACGTTGTTTTCATCGCAGAAAATGATGTTGCTGTGTTTGCCCATCAGCTCCACGATGAGCTGCTTGGTGCGCAGGTCCCCCATTTCATCCAGATGCTCGATCTGAAAATTCAGAATCCGCTCCATGCCGGGCTGGGTGATGGAGAGAATCCTGCCGTTCTGGATATGTTTGCGCAGGAGCATACAGAAGTTGGGAGCAGTCATGGGGCTGGTTTTATTTTTTCCTGTGAGAAATGCGAGCGGGAGGGAAGCCGACGCGGACAGGGTGAGCCGGTACTGGCTGCTGTTGTTTTTTATGGTAAGAAGCAGCTCATCCGGCTCCGGCTGGGCGATTTTATAGACCCGTCCGCCTGTGAGCGCATCGGAAAGCTCCTTTCTGACTGCTGCGATAGTAATACCGTCAAATGCCATGATCAATCATCCTTCCTGAAATAGTAACATCAGTATAACAGTCTATCCGGCTGCGCACAAGTGAATCTTGACTGGCCTGCGGTTCTGAATTATAATAAATTGAATATGGGAAGCTTTGCTGCTGTTCAGACATGTCTGGGCAGCAGCAAAGCTCCTGATCCGGAGGAGAGCAGATGATAAAAAGCATGACAGGGTTTGGCCGCTGTGAGGCCGCAGATGCCGAACGAAAAATAACGGTGGAGATGAAGTCCGTCAACCATCGTTATCTGGATGTGAGCATGAAGATGCCCAAGAAACTGAATTACTTCGAAGCTGCCATCCGCGGCACGCTGAAGGAATACATCCAGAGAGGAAAGGTGGATCTGTTCCTGTCCTATGAGGATTTTACGGAGAGCGGAGGAACGGTCAGATACAGCCGGGAGACCGCGGCGGAGTACCTCAGGTATTTAAGGCAGATGGCGGAAGAGTTTTCCCTGAAGGACGACATTACGGTTTCCTCGCTCGCCCGCTTCCCGGAGGTTTTTTCCATGGAAGAAGGGAATATGGACGAGGAAGGCATCTGGAAGACGCTGGAAAAGGCGCTGAGGGGAGCTGCGGAAGCATTGACGCGCGCCCGGATCAGCGAAGGAGAAAATCTGCAGAAGGATCTGATCGGAAAGCTGGACGGCATGCTGGAGCATGTGGCTTTCATTGAAGCGAGGGCGCCGCAGATCATTGCGGAATACCGGCAGAATCTGGAGGCGAAGGTGAAGGAGCTTCTGGGAGACGCCCAGGTGGATGAAAACCGCCTTGTGATGGAGGTTACGATCTTCGCGGATAAGGTCTGTGTGGACGAAGAACTGGTTCGCCTGAAGAGCCACATCGAGACGACCAGGAAAACCATTCTGGAGGGCGGAAGCATAGGGCGCAAGCTGGACTTCATCGCCCAGGAAATGAACCGGGAGGCCAATACGATCCTTTCCAAGGCCAGTGATCTGGAGACTTCCAACCACGCGATCGAACTGAAAACGGAGATCGAAAAGGTGCGGGAACAGATTCAGAATATTGAATGATACAAGCGGAGGTTTTATGAACCAGTTTATTCATGTGGGCTTTGGAAATATTGTGAATACGGATAAGGTGATTGCGGTGGTGAGTCCCGAATCCGCGCCGGTAAAGCGGATGGTGCAGACGGCGAAGGAGACGGGAACCGCGGTGGACGCCACACAGGGGCGTAAGACCAAGGCGGTGCTGGTCATGGAGAACGGGCAGCTGGTGCTTTCCGCTCTTCTGCCGGAAACCATCGCGAACAGGGCTCAGCCCGGACGGGAGGAAATGGATGAAGCGTAAGGGAATTCTGATTGTGGTATCCGGGTTTTCTGGAGCGGGTAAGGGCACGCTCATGAAGGAGCTTTTGAAGCGGTACGATAATTACGCCCTGTCGGTTTCCATGACCACCAGAGCGCCCAGAGAGGGCGAGGTGGATGGAGAATCTTATTTTTTCGTGGATAAGGAAACCTTTGAAAGGACCATCGCGGAGGACGGCCTGATTGAATACGCTTCCTACTGCGGCAATTATTACGGAACGCCGCGGGAGTATGTGGAGAAATGTCTGCAGGACGGCCGGGACGTGATCCTGGAGATCGAGATCCAGGGCGCGCTCAAGGTGAAGGAAAAATTTCCGGAGACGCTGCTTTTGTTCGTCATGCCCCCAAGTGCGGCAGAGCTGAAGCGGCGGCTTGAGGGCAGGGGAACGGAAAGCCCCGAGGTGATCCGGGAACGGCTCGTGCGCGCTTCTGAGGAAGCGGAAGGCATTGAAAACTATGAATATCTGATTATCAATGATGATCTGGACGAATGCGTGCGGGAAATGAACGACATCATCAATGCAGCGCGCAGGAATCCGGTCAGGAACAGGCAGTTAATCGCCGATATGCGTTCAGAGCTGGACGCGGTAGTGAAAGGAGAATAAAAAATGTTACATCCCTCTTACAGTGATTTGATGAAAGTGGTAAACAGCGGCGTGAAGGAGGGCGAAGATGCCATCGTCAACAGCCGTTATTCCATCGTGATGGCCACGGCGAAGAGAGCCAGACAGATCATCGCGGGAGATGAGCCAATGGTGAGCATGAAGACGGGCATGAAGCCCTTATCCGCCGCCGTGGAGGAACTGAACGAAGGAAAGATCCGCATCCTGAGTGATGAGGAAGCGGCTGCGGAGCTTGGCGTGGAAGAATGACGGGAAAGGAAAAGAAGGAAGAGAAATTGCTGCGGGCATTTCTCTTTTTTCAGTCAGACCTATGAAAATATTGTTTGTTTCTCTCGGCTGTGACAAAAATCTGGTGGATTCGGAAATGATGCTCGGCATGCTGGCACAGCGGGGACATAGCTTTACGGATGATGAGACAGAGGCGGAAGCCGTGGTGGTCAATACCTGCTGTTTCATCGGGGATGCCAAGGAGGAGAGTGTGAACACCCTCTTGCAGATGGCGGAGCTGAAAAAGGAAGGGCAGATTCAGGTACTCATCGCTGCAGGCTGCCTCGCCCAGCGCTACCGGGAGGAGATCCAGCAGGAGATCCCGGAGGTGGATGAGATCATCGGGACCATGGCCATTGACAGCATCTCGGACGCCATTGACGAGGTGATGGCGGGCCGCCGGGAGAATCATATCCCGGAAGCCGATGCGGCGATTGTGTATGGAAAGAAGCGCAGCGTTACCACGGGCGGCCATTATGCCTATCTCAAGATCGCGGAGGGCTGCGATAAGCGCTGCACCTACTGCATCATTCCAAAGGTGCGGGGAGGCTACCGCAGCGTACCCATGGAGGCTCTGGTAAAGGAAGCCGAAGAGCTGGCAGAGGGCGGTGTGCGGGAGCTGATTCTGGTGGCACAGGAAACCACCGTTTACGGCAAAGACCTGTATGGGAGAAAGGCGCTTCCCGAACTGCTGGAAAAACTCTGCCGCATCCCCGGTCTGTACTGGATCCGGCTTCTGTACTGTTATCCGGAGGAGATCACGCCGGAGCTGATCGACTGCATCCGTCGTGAACCGAAAATCTGCCATTATTTGGATATGCCCATCCAGCACGCGGCGGACGGAATCCTGAAAAAAATGGGAAGGCGGACGAATCAGGAGGAACTTCGGGAGCGCATCGCTCAGATCCGGGAAGCGATTCCGGATATCTGCCTGCGCACCACGCTGATCAGCGGGTTTCCGGGCGAGACCCAGGAGGATTTCGAGGAGCTTTACAATTTTGTGGATGAAATGGAATTCGACCGGCTTGGCGTGTTCCCTTATTCCCGTGAGGAAGGAACCCCGGCGGCTGAAATGCCCGATCAGGTACCCCAGAAGATCAAGGAATCCCGCAGGGATGAGCTGATGGAGCTGCAGCAGGAGATCGCCTTTGAAAAGGCGGAAAGCATGAAGGGACGGACGATCCTCGCAATGATCGAAGGAAAGGTGGAGGATGAAAACGCCTATGTGGCAAGGACCTATATGGACGCGCCCGGTGTGGACGGCCTGCTTTTCATCAACACGTCGAGACAGCTTCTGACCGGAGATTTTGTCAGGGCCCGAGTGACCGGGTCCTATGAATATGATTTGATAGGAGAACTGGAAGATGAATTTACCGAATAAGCTTACCATACTCAGAATGATCATGATCGTGCCCTTTGTGGTATTCATGCTGGTTCCGATCGGCGGGGCGGCAGGAAAATGGATCGCCCTAGCCCTGTTTGTGATCGCAAGCCTCACCGACCTGCTGGACGGAAAAATTGCAAGAAAGTACAATCTGGTAACCACTTTTGGAAAATTCATGGATCCGCTTGCCGACAAGCTGCTGGTCTGCTCTGCCCTGATCTGTCTGGTGGAGCTGGGAAGAATCCCCGCCTGGATCGTCATCATCATCATCAGCCGGGAATTCATTATCAGCGGTTTCCGTCTGGTGGCTTCCGATAAGGGTGTGGTCATCGCGGCCAGCTGGTGGGGCAAGTTCAAAACCACTTTCCAGATGGTGATGATCGTTCTGATGATCGCGGATATTGCCGCGCTCTCCATTGTGACGCAGATCGTCATGTGGATCGCGCTGATCCTGACGGTAGTATCCCTGATCGATTATCTGGTAAAAAATAAGGATGTGATGAAGGATCCCAAATAGGGAATCCGGAAATTGAGGCGTTTATGACGGTAGAACTGATTTGCGTAGGCACCGAGCTGCTGCTCGGAAATATTGTGAATACCAATGCGGCATGGCTGGCGGAGCAGTGCGCTGCGCTGGGCCTGTCCTGCTATTATCAGACGGTGGTGGGGGATAATGCCGGGCGGCTTGCCGGAATTCTGGAAACCGGGCTGGAGCGCTCCGACATCCTGATTCTCTCGGGCGGCCTCGGACCTACCCAGGATGATCTGACGAAGGAAACGGCGGCCAGAGTCTGCGGAAAGCAGCTGGTGGAGGATGCCCGTTCTCTTTCCCGCATCGAGTCTTATTTTCAGGAACGGGGCCTGAAGATGACGGATAACAACAGAAAACAGGCGCTTGTGCCGGAGGGCGCCATTGTCGTGGATAACGATAACGGAACGGCGCCCGGAATCATTCTGGAAAAGGACGGAAAGCGGATTGTTCTGCTTCCCGGCCCTCCAAACGAGCTGATTCCCATGTTTGAAAAGAGCATTGCGCCTTATCTTCTGTCCCTGGACCCGGACGGCCCTTCGGTGATTTATTCCCGCACGGTGAAGATCTGCGGGCTGGGAGAGAGCGGCGTGGAAACCCTGGTCACGGATCTGGAAGCCCTTAAAAATCCGACGGTAGCCCCCTATGCCAAGACGGGAGAGGTGCATCTTCGTGTGACTGCCCGGGCGGAGGATGAGAAAGCGGCGAAGAAGCTGGTGAAGCCTGTTGTGAAGGAGCTGGAGAGCCGGTTCGGCAGAGCGGTCTATACCACGAAAAACGAGGTGACGCTGGAGGAGGCGGTGGTTCGGCTCCTGAAAAAGAACGACCTTACGGCGGCCACGGTGGAGTCCTGTACCGGCGGCCTGCTCGCCGGCAGGCTGGTTAACGTGCCGGGCGTGTCGGATGTGTTTAAGACCGGATTTGTGACCTATTCCAACAAGGCGAAGAGGAAACAGGTCGGCGTGAAAAAGGAAACGCTGGAAAAGTATGGCGCAGTGAGCCCGCAGACCGCCGAAGAGATGGCCGTGGGAGGCGCGAAGGCGGCCGGAGCGGATGTTGTGGTCTCCATCACCGGAATTGCCGGACCTGACGGCGGAAGTGAGGAAAAGCCGGTGGGACTGGTTTATATGGCCTGTTTTGTCTGCGGCAGCGTGTGGGTGGAAAGATTCCAGTTTAAGGGCAGCCGGGCGAAAATCAGAGAGTCTGCTGTCGCGGCTGCGCTGACGCTGATGCGCAGAGGAATTCTGGAGGTGTTCGGCTGAACATCTGACGACGGGGGAGAAGCTGAATACGCTTACGGCCCGTGAGGCCGATGGAGGGATGATTATGTATGAAGCGCATGAGGAGGATTATGCTTTTTGCCCGAAATGCGGGGCTCTCATCAAGGGAGGCGTCTGCGTAAACTGCGGTTATGGGAGAGAGGAAGCGGCGCCGGATGGTCATCCGGATTCCGGAAACGGTGAGGCCGCCGGAATGGGCGGAATGAACGATGACCTGCGGGATGCGGGAGGTTTTGGCCCCCAGAACGGCTCTGGATGGGGCCCCCAGAGCGATTCCGGCCATGCCTCGTACAATGGAGGCGGTTACGGCCCGGGGAATCATGCGGGGTACGGCCCGCAGAATGACGCAGGCTGGGGGCAGCAGAACGGTGCCGGGTGTGGCCCGCAGAATGGAGCCGGTTACGGCCCGCAGAATGGTGCGGGTTATGGCCCCCGGCCGGGGGAAGGATTCGGCTGGAATGGAACCGGGAACAATCCGGGTTATGGTCCGCAGAATGGCGCGGGTTATGGACCGCAGGGCGGACAGGGACCCTGGCAGTCCTGGCAGGGACAGCCGTATGGACAGAATTTTGGGGGTGGAATGCCGCCCTACGGGCCGCAGGGTTATGGTCCCTATGGGACGGGACCGGACAGAAGGAATAACGGAAGGGTTTTTGCTGCTGTCATCATAACGGTTCTGGCGATTCTGCTGTGCCTTGTGATGGTGCTGGTATTCTTCCTGGTGAGAAACTCTGTAAGTGCGTCCAACGAAGCGATAAGAGAAATGCAGGAGAGAGGTGAAAGCCCGTATCCGGAAGAGGGATATGGTCCGGAATGGTATGGACAGCTACCCTATGAGTATGAAGCGCCCAGAGAGGCAGTGCCGGAGCAGGAACCGGAGGAAACGTATGTGCCGAGCGCGGATGATGACTATTATGTGACTCTTGCAAATGCGGTCCGGGACGATCTGAGTTACTCTATAGAGTGGGAAGAATATGATCTGACAGACGACGAGACAGGGGCAACCGCTGTGGGCAGATATCCTCAGCTCGTGGGAGGAAATATTCCGCAGATGGAAGAACTGAACGAGCTGATCGAAACAGAAGCCACTTATTTCAGCACCCTTTACGACTACTACAGAAGCTGGCAGGGAGAAAACGTAGTCTATAATGTGGAAAGTACGGGCTATGTTACGTACATGGATGAAGAAAAGATCAGCATCGTGCTGGAAGAATCCTACGTGATGGACGGACAGTCCAGCATTTCCCTGTACAGCATCAACATTGACCTCATCAGCGGCGAGGTGCTGAACAACGGAAGCATGATTGAATACAGTCAGCAGCTTGTGGATGAATTCCGCAGCCAGAACGATTACCAGAACGGACAGGTGGATGCGGTGGAGAATATGGATGACGAGCAGCTGCAGGATTTCCTTTCTGATGAAAACACGAACATTGTTTTCTACACCCCTGTGGGGCTGGAAATCGGCTTTAATTATACGACCAGCGACAGCACCGGATGGGTGACGGCAACCATCAAAAATTATGAGCGCTATGTTACAAAATTCTGAGGCGTTTGAGAGGAAAAGGCGGGCAATGTCCGCCTTTTTCGTTTTTTAAATGCTGAAAAACAGGTGGATTTTTAGAGAAAAACATGCTAAAATAAACTACATTCATTTTATCGGACAGACACATCAGCCATGTTTTGGTTTTCGGGCGTTTCGCCGCAATTTCCAGAAAGACAATTGACAAATCGGGGAGGATGTTTTAATATAAAAAAGAACATTTGTTCTGATTGATAAGAAAGGAAATTCGGCTGGCCTGTTCTGGAATACCGGGCAGGAATAGAATGAAATGCCGCCTTTTGGGCGGCGGGAAAAAGAGGCGGAGAAAATCCGGAGGATTTTCTCCTGGGAATTGCCCTTACAGGCAATTCCTCTAAAATGAAATGCCGCCCTTTGGGCGGCAGGAAAGAGGAAGAGATGGAAAGAGAAGAAAAACTGAAAGCGTTGGATGCGGCGCTGGCACAGATCGAGAAGCAGTATGGAAAGGGAGCCGTAATGAAACTGGGCGACCCGGCGTCTCAGATGAACGTGGAAACCATTCCCACAGGCGCGCTCAGCCTTGACATCGCGCTGGGACTTGGCGGAATTCCCAGAGGAAGAATTGTGGAGATATACGGACCGGAGTCCAGCGGTAAGACGACCGTAACGCTCCATATGATTGCAGAGGTGCAGAAGCGCGGAGGAATCGCGGGTTTTATTGACGCGGAGCACGCGCTGGATCCTGTATATGCGAAGAACATCGGCGTGGATATCGATAATCTGTACATTTCTCAGCCCGACAATGGAGAGCAGGCGCTGGAGATCACGGAGACGATGGTCCGTTCCGGCGCGATTGACATCATTGTCGTTGACTCGGTTGCGGCGCTGGTTCCAAAGGCGGAAATTGACGGCGACATGGGAGATTCCCATGTGGGGCTGCAGGCGAGGCTGATGTCCCAGGCACTGCGTAAGCTCACTGCTGTGATCAGCAAGTCGAACTGCACGGTGATTTTCATCAATCAGCTGCGTGAGAAGGTGGGCGTCATGTTCGGAAATCCGGAAACGACCACCGGCGGCCGGGCGCTCAAGTTCTATTCCACCATTCGGCTTGATGTGCGCAGGATTGAGGCGCTCAAGCAGGGCGGAGAGGTTGTGGGAAACCGCACGCGCGTCAAGGTGGTGAAGAATAAGATCGCTCCGCCGTTTAAGGAAGCTGAATTCGATATCATGTTCGGAAAGGGAATCTCCAAAGAAGGAGATATTCTGGATCTCGCGGTTGGACTGAACATAGTGAATAAGAGCGGCGCATGGTTTGCTTATGAAGGAAATAAGATCGGCCAGGGCCGGGAAAATGCCAAGGCCTTTCTGGCGGATCATCCGGAGGTCTGCGATGAGATCGAGCAGAAGGTGAGAGCGCATTACTTTGCCGAAGCGAAGCCACAGGAGGGCGAAGAAGCGGATAAGGGAAAATCCGTGGAAAAGGGCGGAAAACAGCCCGACAGACCGGCTGATAAGCGTCCTGAAGGACAGCCGGAGTAAGCGGCAGGAGAAGTGCAGATGACGGTTACCAGCATTGTGCCGGAGGGCAGAACGAAATATGTGGTCGCCATTGACGGAGAGTGCGTGTTTACCCTGTATAAGGGCGAACTTTCCAGATACCGGATCCGGGAAGGCGGAGAACTTTCTGAAGAAGCGTTTGCGGAAATCATGCAGACGCTTCTTCCCAAACGGGCGAAGCTTCGCTGCATGAATCTTTTAAAGAGCCGGAGCTATACCAGAAGGCAGCTGATGGATAAGCTGCGGGCGGGAAAATATCCGGAGGCCGTGATCGAAGAGGCGCTTTCTTATGTGGAATCCTATGGCTATGTGGACGATGCGGCTTATGCCAGAAGCTACGTGGAGGATCAGATTGAGAAGAAGGGCCTCAGGAGGATTGAAGAAGAGCTGCTCAGGAAGGGGGTAGACCGCAGTCTGATCGAGGAGGCCGTTTCTCTGGTACAGGAGAAGGACGGCAGACAGGATGAGGCTGCGCTGATCGGCAGCCTTCTGGAAAAGAAGCATTTCAGGCCGGAGGAAGCGGATTATTCAGAGAGAAGAAAGATGCAGGCTTTTCTGTTCCGAAAGGGATTTTCAGCAGAAGGAATACGCAAGGCGATGAACGGCTGCTTTGATGACATATAGGCGGAATGCGGGAAACAGGTTCCATTTTTGTGCATAAGCGTTGCTGTTCACTGGCAGGCCAGCGAACAACAACCCGGCCCGTCATTTCAGATCGCCTGCGGCGATGGACGGGTCGGATTCAGGCCGAAACGTCTTTCTTACGTGCCGGTCAGCAAGTGACCGGCACTGGCCTGAACAGTAACGCATAGGCTACGAAGAAAAACGAAAATATGCTTTTGGACTTGACATAGTACCTGTTATTTATTAAAATTGTAGTGTTGTAATCGATTATAAGAATGTTTGTGTGTACATACATTCTATAACAGATATTCGTACAATGAAAATTAAATAAGGAGGTGCTCCTGTCTATGCTTTATTGTGTGATAGCGGTAGCAGTCACGCTGGTAATTTCTGTGCCGGTAACTTTCGTGGTGACTTCTGCATACAGGAAAAAAGAAACGGAAACGAAGATCGGAAACGCTGAGGAAAAAGCCAGGGAGATTATTGACGACGCTTTGAAGTCAGCTGAGGCCAAGAAGCGGGAAGGTCTGCTGGAGGTAAAGGAAGAATCCATTCGTGCCAAGAACGAACTGGATAAGGAGATCAAGGAACGCAGAGCAGAGGTGCAGCGTTTTGAGAGGCGGGTCCAGCAGAAGGAGGAAAACGTGGACAAGAAGGCGGATGCCCTTGAGAAGAAGGAATCCGTGCTTTCGGCCCGGGAAGGAGAGCTGGCGAAGCAGAGATCAGAGATTGCGAAGCTGAATGAGCAGAGAATACAGGAACTGGAACGAATCTCAGGTTTAACCTCCGAACAGGCAAAAGATTACCTGTTGAAAATTGTTGAAGATGAAGTAAAGCATGAATCGGCCGTAATGATTAAGGATATGGAGGCCAGAGCCAAGGAAGAAGCGGATAAGAAGGCAAGAGAGTATGTGGTGACGGCTATTCAGAGATGCGCAGCCGACCATGTGGCGGAAGCCACCATATCCGTTGTCCAGCTTCCCAATGATGAAATGAAGGGAAGAATTATTGGACGTGAAGGCCGCAATATCAGAACGCTGGAAACGCTGACCGGTGTGGATCTGATTATCGACGATACGCCGGAAGCGGTGATTTTGTCTTCCTTCGATCCGATCAGAAGGGAAGTCGCAAGGATTGCGCTTGAGAAGCTGATCGTGGATGGACGCATTCATCCTGCGAGAATCGAAGAAATGGTGGAGAAGGCGCAGAAGGAAGTCGAAGTAATGATTAAAGAGGAAGGGGAAGCCGCGCTGCTGGAAGTGGGTGTGCACGGTGTTCATTCGGAACTCGTAAAGTTACTCGGAAAGTTGAAGTTCAGGACGAGTTATGGACAGAATGCTCTGAAGCATTCCATAGAAGTGGCTCAGCTGTCGGGGCTTCTGGCAAGCGAGCTGGGTCTGGATGTAAGGATGGCGAAGCGTGCCGGCCTGCTGCATGATATCGGTAAGGCTGTGGATCACGAGATGGAAGGATCCCACATTCAGCTTGGCGTTGAACTTTGTAAAAAGTATAAGGAGTCTGCTGTGGTTATTAACGCGGTGGAATCCCATCACGGCGATGCGGAGCCGACTTCCCTCATTTCCTGCATCGTGCAGGCGGCCGATACGATTTCGGCGGCGCGGCCCGGAGCGAGAAGGGAAACGCTGGAAACCTATACCAGCAGGCTGACGCAGCTGGAAGAGATCGCAAACAATTTCAAAGGTGTGGATAAATCTTATGCCATTCAGGCGGGCAGAGAGATTCGTGTCATGGTAATTCCTGAACAGGTGTCAGATGCGGATATGGTTCTGATGGCGCGTGATATTTCGAAGGCGATTGAAGCCGATCTGGAATATCCCGGACAGATCAAGGTCAATGTTATCAGAGAGAGCCGTGTTTCGGATTATGCAAAATAGTAAGTCATAAAAAGTGATTAAAAAGCTCTGCGGGCGGTGCCTGCAGGGCTTTTTATATACAAAAAAAGCCTTTGGAAAAGAGGAGGAGAAGGAAATGGCAGAAGAATTTAAGAGACTGAAAAGAGAGCTTGTTTATAAAGGCGCGATTGTGGACTTCTACAAGGATACCATACGGGTCCCGAACGGAAATATCGTGAAATGGGATTTCATTAAGCATCAGGGGGCGGCAGCTGTTGTTCCTGTCAGGGAAGACGGAAAGCTTCTGATGGTCCGGCAGTACAGAAACGCCCTGGACAGATATACGCTGGAGATTCCGGCAGGAGGGCTGAACGGGGCGAACGAACCGACCCGGGAGGCGGCAGCGAGGGAACTGGAAGAGGAAACCGGTTATGTGGCGGGAAATCTGGAGTGGCTGATTACAGTGCGTACCACAGTAGCCTTCTGCAATGAAAAGATCGATATCTATCTCGCAACGGATCTGTCCCGGGGACACCAGCATCTGGACGAAGATGAATTTATCAATGTGGAAGCCTATACCGTGCAGGAGCTGTGCGACAAAATCCTGTCGGGAGAGATCGAGGACTCCAAAACCATTGCCGCGGTTATGAGCTATCGGGCGAAGTTCGGAAAGGACTGAAGCGCAGGAAGGGGCCGGGTGGCATAGCATTCGCCTCCGCCCGCATATAATTGAGAAAAAGCGGTTTAGGGCGCGAAAAGGGCGGAGGCGATGCGGGTGTGGGAGTATTGCGGGAAAATGGCATTAAGGGCATGGGGCCAGTCCAGGTTCAGCCGGCGTGCAGCCATGGTTTTTCTTGCCGGTTTTCTGGCTGGTCTTTCTCTTGTGTTTATCGGACAGGAGGGGCTGGTTCAGAATACCGCTTTCCTGAATCATGATAGTCTGGAAGGAATCGGCGCTCTTGAAATCAACAGGCAGCGGCTTATGCTCTACAGCCTGAGACAGAGACTGCTCCCTGCGGGACTTCTTGTGCTTGCCTCAGCGGCGGGAGCGGGAGGCATCGCGGTATGTCTTTTCCTTCTTTGGAGCGGCTTCTGCGCGGGGACGCTGCTTTCTGTGCTTTCACTCAGATATGGAATCCGGGGGGTGGTGCTGTTCGTGGGGGGAATCCTTCCTCAGGCCTTTCTTCTTGTCCCTGCCTTCTGGCTGTTGTGTGGCTGGTGCATTTCCTCTGGATTGAAAAGAGGAGGAAAGACCGGCCGGTTTTCTGTCGATGGAGGAATGCTTTTTTTGATTCTTTGTGCACTTCTTGGCGGGTGTGCTCTGGAGGGATATGTGAATCCTTCGGTTTTGGGTCAAATGTTTCTGCTTTTTCAGATTTGAGCATCATTTTGCAAAAAAAATATTAAATTTCAGATTTTTCCTTTTGATTTTATTCATTTAATGTTATACTAAGAAAAAGTTCTTTTCATTTCATGGTAAACGTCATTGCGGCCGTTCGGCCGGGCACCAGCAGAAAGGCAGTGGACATTTGAAGGTATTTCAGACTATTCTCAGGGAAAAAGTAACGGAAACCGGGAAAGCCGTGCTTCCGGTCATCGGGATCGTGCTGATTTTGTGTTTCAGCATCGCTCCGATATCGCCGGGGATTTTGATGGCATTTCTGGTGGGGGCAGTGTTTTTGATGGTAGGGATGATTCTTTTTTCCCTTGGCGTGGAGATGTCCATGACCCCGATGGGAGAGCGCGTCGGTACCTGTATGACAAAGACCAGAAAGCTGTGGATCATGATCCTGATGGGCTTTGTTCTCGGCTTTGTCATCACCGTGTCGGAACCGGATCTGCAGGTGTTGGCGGAGCAGGTTCCATCGGTCCCAAATCTGATTCTGATTATAGCGGTTGCGGTCGGCGTGGGCATATTCCTCGTGGTGGCGCTTCTGCGTATGCTTTTTGGAATTGCGCTGCCGCCCATGCTTGTGGTTTTTTATCTGGTGGTGTTCGCACTGGCTTTCTTTGTGCCGGACAGCTTTCTCGCCGTGGCGTTTGATTCCGGCGGTGTTACGACGGGGCCGATGACGGTTCCGTTCATCATGGCGCTGGGTGTCGGTATCGCGGCCATACGTAATGACCGGCATGCTTCGGACGACAGCTTCGGTCTGGTGGCACTCTGTTCCATCGGCCCGATTCTGGCGGTGCTGATTCTGGGACTCATCTATCATCCGGAAAGCTACGAATACGTGCCGGATGCCATGCCGGAATTTTCCAATTCGGTGGAGCTGTGCCATTATTTTCTGGAGGAGCTTCCGGAATACATGAAGGAGATGGCCATTTCCCTGCTGCCGATCGTTCTGTTTTTTGCCCTGTTCCAGGTGATTTTCCGGCTTGTTCCGGGAAGGAGCCTGATTAAAATCGGAATCGGACTGGCTTACACCTATGTGGGGCTGGTGCTGTTTTTGACCGGTGTGAATGTGGGCTTCAGCCCGGCCGGTAATTATCTGGGGCAGGTGCTTGCGGCGCTGCCCTATCGGTGGATCATTGTTCCCATCGGAATGCTGATCGGTTATTTCATTGTGCGTGCGGAGCCCGCCGTATTCGTGCTCACCAGGCAGGTGGAAGAAATCACGGACGGCGCGATTTCCGCAGGGGCGATGGGATTAAGCCTTTCCATTGGCGTCTCGGTTTCTCTTGGGCTTGCCATGATCCGGGTGCTGACGGGGCTTTCCATTTTCTGGTTCATCATTCCCGGCTATGCGATCGCGCTCGGTCTGTCGTTTTTTGTGCCAAAGATTTTTACCGCAATCGCGTTTGACTCCGGCGGTGTGGCTTCCGGACCGATGACGGCCACCTTCCTTTTGCCCTTTGCCATGGGAGCCTGTTCGGCTGTGGGCGGAAATATTATTACGGATGCGTTCGGCGTTGTGGCGATGGTGGCGATGACGCCGCTGATCACCATTCAGATTCTCGGCCTGGTGTTCCGGATGAGAGCGGCCAAAGTGGAGAAGGAAGAGCAGGAAGCTTATGTATCTGCCTTTGATGGAATGGGAGATATGGAGATTATTGAACTGTAGGATGGCCAGCAGCGCGACAGCGCGGATGGGAGCAATGTGTGAGCAGTGTATATTGTATGGTGACCATAACGGGAAGAAATCATGGGGAGCGGTTTTCCTCCCTGTTTCGGGCGGAGCATCTGCCGGTAATGATGCTGACGCTGGGAACCGGTACGGCGAGCAGCGAGATGCTGGATTATTTCGGCATGGAAAGCCGTGAGAAAATCGTCATTTTTACCGTCGTGACACAGGAATCCTGGCGTCATGTGAAGGAACAGATGGAACAGAAGCTGAATATTGACGTTCCGGGAACGGGTATTTCCTTTATCATCCCGGTCAGCAGCGTGGGTGGGGGAAAGGCGTTCCGGTATCTTCTTGCCGGACAGGAATATGTGAAGGAGGAGGAATCGGAATTGAAGAATACGGAATATGAACTGCTCGTAGTGATTTCCAATTACGGGTATAATAATCTGGTGATGGACGCGGCAAGAGAAGCCGGAGCCGGGGGAGGTACAGTGGTACATGCCAGAGGAACGGGAATGGAAAAGGCGGAAAAGTTTCTCGGCGTGACGCTGGCCGAGGAGAAGGAAATGACCTTCATCGTGACAAGGTCGGAGAAAAAGAATGAAATCATGAAGGCCATCATGGAAAAGGCCGGCATGGAGAGCAAGGCGAAATCCATTCTTTTTTCCCTGCCGGTAACAGAAACGGCGGGTCTGAGAATCAGCGGGGACTGGAAGGGCTGATCAGAAAAAGAACGGCCGGAAAGCGGACCGCATGAAAAGGGCCGGGTGCAGTTTACAGGAGCTGCATCCGGCCCTGAAATGTTTTCTGACAGACTTTTTTGGGATATTATTCGTATTCCGCAATATCGTAAATCAGGCGTTCGGAATCCTCCCAGGACAGACAGGGATCGGTGATGGATTTTCCGTATACGCCGCCGCCCACCTTCTGGCAGCCTTCTTCGATGTAGCTTTCGATCATGACGCCCTTTACCAGGGTGTGGATATCGTGGTTCAGCTTCCTGCTGTGCATGACCTCCTTGACGATACGGATCTGCTGTTTGTGCTGTTTGTCCGAATTGCTGTGGTTGGCGTCGATGATGCAGGCAGGATTCTTCAGCTCCCTTTCACCATACAGGTTCAGAAGCAGGTTCAGATCCTCATAATGATAGTTGGGGATGTTCCTTCCATGCTTGTTGGTGGCGCCGCGCAGAACCGTATGCGCCAGGTCATTTCCCGTGGTGATGACCTCCCAGCCCCGGTAGATAAAGGAGTGGGGATGCTGTGCGGCATAGACGGAATTGAGCATGACGGAAAAATCTCCGCTGGTGGGATTTTTCATCCCGGCGGGTACGTCAAAACCGCTGGCTGCAAGCCGGTGCAGCTGGTCCTCCACGGAACGGGCTCCGATTGCCACGTAGGAAAGAATGTCGGAAACGTATCTCCAGTTTTCCGGATACAGCATTTCGTCTGCAGATGTGAGGCCGGATTCTTCCACTGTGCGGATGTGCATCTTGCGCATGGCGATGAGCCCCTGAAGGAAGTCGGGTTTCTTTTCCGGATCGGGCTGATGCACCAGCCCTTTATAGCCGTCCCCGGTGGTGCGGGGCTTGTTGGTGTAAACCCGGGGAATCAGGATCAGCCTGTCCTTCACCTTCTCGTTGACGCGGGCGAGCCTGGAAACATAATCGCAGACGGCATCCTCATTATCCGCCGAGCATGGGCCGATGATGACGAGAAATTTGTTGCTCTTTCCCATGAAAACGTCACGGATTTCCCGGTCGCGTTCCTCCTTCAGCCGGGCAATCCGCTCCGGGACGGCATAGTCTCTTCTGATTTCTTCCGGTGTGGGAAGCTTTCTGATAAATTCAAAACTCATATTCTTGATCTCCTCATCTGTAAACGGAACAGCATATAACTGTATACCGTACTAAGGGTATTTGAAAAATCTCTGTTCTGCAGCCTCAATGCCTGCAAAAGGGCCGCGTTCATTATAATATAGAAAAACGGAGGTTGCAAGGGCGGACTTATTCTGTGGTTCTGTGGATCCGTGAGGAAATCCGCTTTCCTGTCAGGGCATGCAGTATCGCTTCAGAGGGATGAGGCTGAATACGGTGGTGAGCAGCTGTCCCAGAAGCATACCGATGAGATAGCCCTTTATGCCGTAGACGGGAATGGCCTGGAAGACGAAGAGCAGGCGCAGAAGCAGGCTGGACATGCTCAGACCGAAGGAGTAGCCGGTTTTCCCGAGACCGTGGAGGATGCTGGTGAGCGTAGTGTTCATATAAAGGAAAGGGCAGAGGAAGCCCATCATCACGATGAGCTGGCCGGCCAGCTGGCTGTCAAAAATGAGGGTTCCGATCATTTCACCCGCGCACAGGAACAGAAAGCTGCAGGCGCCGCCCAGCAGGAGACAGTAGAGAATGCACTTCCGGACGGCGCGGCCGATCATGCGCTGATTGTTGGCGGAATCCGCTTCGGAGATGGCGGGCATGAGGAGGACGGAGACGGAGTTGGTGAGGGTTCCCGGAAAAAAGATCAGCGGAAGGGCCATTCCGGTCAAAACGCCGTATACGCTCAGGGATTCGCTGACAGAATAGCCGTAGACCTGCAGCTTTGCGGGAATGCAGGCCGCTTCGATGGCCTGGAGAATGTTGATGCACAGCCGGTTCAAACACAGGGGAGCGGAAAAGGAGAGCATCTGCCCGGCCAGGGAGGAAAGCTGCTTTTTCCAGGAGGGCAGCGGCTCGGACGCAGAAAGCCCTTTGCTCCGTAAAGGGGAGAGCCTGGAAAGATGGATGCGGACCGCACAGATGGTCAGAAGCATGGAGGCCATTTCTCCGATGACCATGCCGGCTGCCGCAACGGAAACGGACAGCTCCCGGCCGCTTTGTAGGGCGGCCAGGGAGATCAGGTAGACGCTTCCCACCCGCACAAATTGTTCCATGAGCTGTGCCGATGCGGGAACGGAGGCTTTGCGGAGGCCGTAAAAATAGCCGTTAATACAGGAATGGACGGCGGAGAAAGGGAAGGAGAGGGCGGCGATGCGCAGCAGAGGCGCGCAGCGGGGCTCAAAAAGAAGCCGTTCCGCGATAAAGTCGGACCCGGAGAAAATGACTGCCGTGCAAAAAAGGGAAGAGGGCAGGGAAAACAAAAGCCCTACAAAAAGCACCCGGACGCCGGCCCGGCCGTCATGGGAGGTTTCCTTTCCCGCTGCAAATTTGGAAATCGCATTCTGAAGCCCTGCGGCGCTGAAGGAGAAAACCAGCGACATCACCGGGCTGATGAGCTGATAGATGCCGATATTTTCTTCCCCAAACAGGCGAGAGAGAAAGATGCGGTAAAAAAAACCGACCAGACGGCTGACAAGCCCTGTGACGGTTAAGACCAGAGTGCCGGCGATGAATGGATTTTTCAGCCTCCGAAGCAGAGGGGAAGGACAGACCGGGATACGGTCCTTTCTATGAGAATGCAGCATGAATGTCACCCAGAATGCTCTTTTGGTAAATATATGCGGCGGCGGCAGTTGACAGAACGCGGGGGCAATGGTATAGTTACTTCAGTAAAACGAAGTGGTTTACTAGGAATTGAGCGGCTATACAGGAACGCAGCACCTCCACGGAACAGGTGCGGCAGCCGCTTTGAGCGAATACAGTCATTCAGAAAAAGGAGAATACGATGAAACAGATCATTTATCTGGATAATGCGGCGACAACGAAGACTGCGCCGGAGGTGGTGAAGGCCATGCTCCCGTATTTTTCGGAGCATTACGGAAACCCCAGCAGCATTTATTCTCTGGGAACGGAGAGTAAGAAGGCGGTCAGCGGGGTACGGGAATCCATCGCGAAGAGTCTGGGCGCCGCGACCAACGAGATTTATTTTACCGCAGGCGGAAGCGAGGCGGATAACTGGGCCATCAAGGCGACCGCAGAAGCCTATGCGCAGAAGGGAAAGCATATCATCACCTCCGCCATCGAGCATCACGCGGTGCTGCATACCTGCGAATATCTGGAAAAAAGAGGATTTGAGGTCACCTACGTGGGCGTGGATGAGAACGGCATCCTGAAGCTGGACGAGCTGGAAAAGGCGATCCGCCCGGATACGATCCTCATTTCCGTCATGTTTGCCAACAATGAGATCGGAACGATTCAGCCCATCAAAGAGATCGGACGGATTGCGAAGGAGCATGGAATTCTGTTCCATACGGACGCGGTGCAGGCGTACGGACAGCTTCCCATCAACGTGGACGAGTATCAGATCGATATGCTCAGCGCCAGCGCTCATAAACTGAACGGCCCGAAGGGGATCGGCTTCCTTTATATCCGCAAGGGATTAAAGACCCGCTCCTTCATCCATGGCGGGGCGCAGGAGAGAAGCAGGCGCGCGGGTACGGAGAACGTGCCGGGCATCGTGGGCCTGGGAGCGGCCAGCGAACGCGCCTTCGCCCGGATGGAAGAGAAAACGAAAAAAGAGATCGAGCTCAGGGATTATCTGATCCGGCGGATCGAAGAGGAGGTTCCCTACTGTCGTCTGAACGGCGACCGCACCCGGAGGCTTCCCAACAACGTGAATTTCAGCTTCCGGTTTGTGGAGGGAGAATCCCTTCTCATCATGCTGGACATGAGAGGCATCTGCGCCTCCAGCGGCTCCGCCTGTACCTCAGGCTCGCTGGACCCTTCCCATGTGCTTCTGGCCATCGGCCTTCCCCATGAGATCGCCCATGGTTCCCTCCGTCTGACCCTCAGCGAGGAAAATACGAAGGAGGAGCTGGATACCACAGTGGAGGCGATTAAGGAGATCGTTGCACGACTCAGAGATATGTCCCCTCTGTATGAGGACTTCATCAAGAAAGAAAAGAGGTAATAATACATGTACAGTGAAAAGGTAATGGATCATTTTGAGCATCCCAGAAATGTGGGAGAAATAGAGAACGCCAGCGGCGTTGGAACGGTTGGAAATGCGAAGTGCGGAGATATCATGAGAATTTTTCTGGATATCGACGACGACGGAATCATCCGTGATGTGAAATTTAAAACCTTTGGCTGCGGAGCGGCCGTGGCGACCAGCAGCATGGCGACGGAGCTGGTGAAGGGAAAGACGGTTCAGGAGGCCATGCAGGTGACGAACAAGGCAGTGATGGAGGCGCTGGACGGCCTTCCGCCGGTGAAGGTACACTGCTCCCTGCTGGCGGAGGAAGCGATCCACGCGGCGCTGTGGGATTACGCGCAGAAGAAGGGCATCGTGATCGAGGGTCTGGAGAAGCCCAAGTCCGACATCCATGAGGGAGAAGAGCAGGAAGAGGAAGAATATTAATATGGGTCCGAAAGTGATCGTGGGAATGTCCGGAGGGGTGGACTCCTCCGTGGCTGCCCTGCTGTTAAAGGAGCAGGGATATGAGGTGATCGGTGTCACCATGCAGATCTGGCAGGACGAACGGAGCGAGGCACAGCAAAACTGTGCCTGTTCCGCTTCCGGGGAGCGGCAGAGCGCGGATGACGGCCGGGAGGACGTGGGCTGCTGCGGCCTGAGCGCGGTGGAGGACGCCAGGAGAGTGGCGGATCATCTGGGCATTCCCTATTATGTGATGAATTTTAAAAGAGAATTCCGGCAGTACGTGATGGATTATTTCGTGGAGGAGTATCTGCATGGAAGAACGCCGAATCCCTGTATTGCCTGTAACCGGTACGTGAAGTGGGAGGCTCTGCTGAACAAGAGTCTGGCCATTGGAGCGGAGTACATCGCCACCGGCCATTACGCCAGGATTGACCGGCTGGAAAACGGCCGTTTCTGCATCCGCAATTCGGTGACGGCCAGAAAGGACCAGACCTACGCGCTCTATGCGCTGACCCAGGATCAGCTGGCGCACACGCTGATGCCCGTGGGAGCGTATACCAAGGAGCAGATCCGGCAGATGGCACAGGACGCCGGGCTTCCCGTCGCCCATAAAAAGGACAGCCAAGAGATCTGCTTCATTCCGGACCATGATTACGCGGCCTTCATTGAACGGGAGCGGGGCGGCCAGGTTCCCGGGCCGGGCAATTTCGTTTCCGGGTCGGGAGAAGTGCTGGGCCGCCATAAGGGAATCACCCACTATACGGTGGGGCAGCGCAAGGGGCTGAACCTGTCCATGGGCCGTCCCATGTTTGTGACCGCCATCCGTCCGGAAACTAACGAGGTGGTGATCGGAGAAGGCAGGGATGTGTTTACGGACCATCTGACCTGCAGCGGCCTGAATTTCATGGCCATCCCGGATCTGACAGAGCCGCGCCGTGCTCTCGCCAAGATCCGATATGCCCATGCGGGAGCGCCCTGTCTCATGGAGCGCATCGGCCCGGACCGCCTGCGCGTTACCTTTGACGAGCCCGTCCGCGCGGTGACCCCCGGGCAGGCCGTGGTGTTCTACGACGGAGAGTACGTGCTCGGCGGGGGAACGATTGAGTAAATAGACCGGGAGATTTTTCAAATGAGGGAGGCGGAAACATGCCATTTCGTATCGAAGCGCTGAGTGAACAGAATCTGTCCGACATCAATCGGGCAAACCAGCCCTTTGAAATCCTGGGAAAAGTCATTCCCTCCCTTCAGAACGGCAGATGGAGCCTGAAGGAAAGCCTTCTGCCGGAGGAGGAACGATACCTGAAAACCTATCCCTGCGATGAGGTGGATTATACCGCATACATCGGAAGCGGGGACAGGGCGGTATTTCTGTGCTACGACGGGGAGGAATGCATCGGTCAGACAGTGCTGCACAGGGACTGGAACCGGTACGCTTTTGTGGAGGATCTCTGCGTGGCGGCGCAACACAGAAGAAAGGGCGCGGGAAAAGCCCTGATGGAATGGGCCTGCGCATGGGCGAAGGCGCAGGGGCTGAAGGGGCTTTCTCTGGAGACTCAGGATAACAATGTGGCGGCATGCCGCTTTTATTCCGCCATCGGAATGGAACTGGGCGGGGTGAACACGAAGCTGTACCGCCAGTTTGACCGGCCGTATTCGGAGGAAACGGCCCTTTTCTGGTATCTGGAATTTGACCGGCAGCCGAAGATCAGGGCGCGGGCAACGGTTGGCGGTCAGACGGCGCCGGATGGAAGTCCGCTTAGGGTGGGAGCCATCGTCTGGGGGGTAAAAAATGTGAGGAGGGCCGTGGACTTCTGGAGCAGGGCGCTTAACTACCGGCTGAAGTATCCCGCTTCGGACGACTGGGCGATCCTGATTCCGAAGGATGGGGAGGGGATCCAGCTTTCCATCAGCCTCGTATCTTCGGAAAAGGCGAAGCGCCATCATATCGATCTGTTTACGGAGGATCAGGAAAAGGAAGTGAACCGGCTTCTGAAACTGGGAGCGACGAGGGCGGAGTGGAATTACCCGCCCGGCGCAGATTATGTGGTGCTGCATGATCCGGACGGAAACCCCTTTTGTGTGGTTGACCGGAAAGAATCCTGAAATAGCGGAAGGCCCCGTTTCAAACGAGGCCTTCACTTTGTTTTATGAAGTTTATTCCAGCAGAACTGCAACGCATATTTTCTGACCGGCACAATTCCGTGTTTCCTTCAACTGATATTTATGATACCCGAAAAATGTGACGAGAGTATGTACGGATTCAAAAGAAAAAATAAAAAACAGACGAAAATCCTTTAAGAAAAGTTAAGAATTTTTGGCAAACTTTTCACATATGGCAGGCATCAGACAGGCCGTGGGCACGAAAAGAAGAAAACTGTCATTTACAGGACCGGCGATATTCTTTATAATGATGGAAGAAAAACCGCCTGCGGCGGCAAATCAGGAGGCCGGCGTGAACCGATGGTTCCCGCCAAAGAATGGCTGACGCCATTCTTTATCAGAATAAAAAACCGCCTGCGGCGGCAAATCAGGAGGTAGATATGGAGCTTTTTATTTCAGACAAAAAGGGTGTGCCGATTCAGGAAGGAATGATCGGACTCTTCTTTGAGGACATCAACTATGCGGCAGACGGCGGTCTGTATGCGGAAATGATCGAAAACAGGTCCTTTGAATTCCTGGACTGCTACGGCACGGTGGGAGACTATTATACGAAGCTGGACAGCGGCTATGGCTGGAGCGCCACGAAGGAGCACGGCGAAGGACGGATGGAATATGTGATGGGAAGTCCCGTAGACCGGGCAAATCCCCATTATCTCAGATTCACGGCAGATTACGCAGGACAGGGCTTCGCCAACAAGGCCTATGACGGCGTGAGGCTGGAAAAGGGAAAAACCTATCGGGCATCCTTCTATGCCAGATGCGTTTCCTTTCAGGGCGATCTGGAGGTGTCCGTGGTAAAGGATCGGAAAATATACGCGAAGGCGGAAGTTTCCTGCATCCATGTGCCGGAGCATACCTGGCAGAAATGGAACCGTTATGAAGCGGTGCTGACCGCCGAAGAGGATGTGCGGGGAGCGCAGTTTGTAATTTCCCTGACGGAGCCCGGTGTGGTGGAGTTTGATTTCATTTCTCTCATGCCCCAGGATGCGGTAGCGGGCATTTTCCGAAAGGATCTGTTCGAACTGCTGAAAGGCTTAAAGCCCGGCTTCCTTCGTTTCCCGGGCGGCTGTATCATCGAGGGAAATACACTGGAAAACCGTTACCGCTGGAAGGAGAGCGTGGGAAGACCGGAGGGCAGAAGAAGCAACTTCAACCGCTGGGCAGTGCATGAAACGAAGCCGGAGAACGGATTCCATACCTGCTATTCCCATTACAACCAGACGCTGGGACTCGGCTATTATGAATATTTCCTGCTGTGCGAGCTGATCGGCGCGAAGCCGCTTCCCGTGCTGAATGTGGGGCTTGCCTGCCAGTATCAGTCCTATGAGCTGGTGGAGATGGATGAGCCGGAATTCCAGGAGTTCATTCAGGATGCGCTGGATCTGGTGGAATTCGCAAATGGGGGAACGGATACAAAGTGGGGCGCTCTGCGCGCGCAGATGGGCCATCCCGAGCCCTTCGGCATGACGATGATGGGAATCGGCAATGAGCAGTGGCAGACGGATAAGGTGGATTTCTTCGCCCGCTATGAAGCCTTTGAAAAGGCGATCCATGAAAAGTATCCGGACATGCAGCTGATCGGTTCCGCAGGCCCTGACATCACTTCGGAACGGTATGACGCTGCCTGGAAGTTTTATTATGAGAAGGCGCCGAAAAAGGAAAACTTCGTCTATGCGGTGGACGAGCACTATTATGTGAAGCCGGAGTGGCTGTATGAGCACGCGGATTTTTATGACGAATATCCGAGAGAGGTAAAGGTATTTTCCGGAGAATATGCGGCCCATCCGGTGAGCGGGATGAACCGTCCGGACGCCAACACCCTGGGCGGCGCGCTGGCGGAGGCGGCTTTTCTGACCGGCCTTGAGAGAAACGCGGATGTGGTGGTTCTGGCCTCCTATGCGCCTCTGTTCGCCCGTGTCGGCTATGCTCAGTGGTCTCCCGACATGATCTGGTTCGACGACTGCCGCGCCTACGGCACGCCCAGCTATTATGTACAGAAGCTGTATGCGGAAAACATGGGAACGGTGACGCTTTCCATGGACGGGCAGGAAAAGAAGCTTCGCGAAGAGGAAATCTATGCCAATGTCTCCCTGGATGAAAAGACCGGAGAGATCATCATCAAGGCGGTGAATCGCAATGCGGAGCCGAAGGAAATCACGCTCAGCCTGGCGGAAGCTTACACCCCGGCAGGAAGCATGAAGCGGATGAGCCTTTCCGGAAAGGAAGAGGACTACAACTGCATCACTGATCCGGAGAAGGTGACGGTTCAGACCGAAGAAGCCGCGTATACGGGTAAGCTGGAACTTCCGGCATACGGCTTTGTGGTGGCGCGGATTCCGGTGAAGGGATGAAAATAAAAGTGGAAAGGGGATGAACGATAGTTGCCTGTATTTATTTCTTTAATTGGAGGGATTCTCCTTTCCGGCATATGGTTTGGGCTGTCTATGGCAGTGGAGACACTTTCAGGCAGATTTTTTCCAAAGCTCGGCCGGATTGGCCAGTCTGTTTTGACGGTTGTGGTGCCGGCAGTTATTCCGGCTGGGATTATTATGGTATTGAGTGGACGTACGATGTTCCATATCAGCAATATTGCAGATTGGAAAAGCTGGCTCACAATCCTGGTCACGGTGTTTCTGGTTTGCCTGATGATCATGAATAGGCCCGTAAAGAGGATAGAAAGTGGAAAAGATTTATTCGCAAGCGGAATAGATGGTGTCCTCATGGAAATCCCTCAACGGCTTATGATGCAGACATTTCTCTGGTATATACTGGATTGCTTGGAAGCAGAGAATGGAGGATATCTGGCAATCCTTTTAACCGCACTTGTATGGTGTGTTGGAATTGTTATTCAAGGGATGATTGCAAAAAATACAGGGCATGGAATGGTTGTGGAATTGGCCGCATCGTTTGTGTTTTCCATTGGAACGGGATATGTTCTTTTTCATACGGAATTGATTATTTTTACTATGGCAGCGCACTTCCTGGAAAGAATAGCCGGATATCGGATAAGGGTATTCCGGCAGGAACGAAAAAACGTTGAATAGTTTTTGAATGAGACTGATGCAAAGAGAAAAGTATCAGTCTCATTTTTTTATGTGAAACTTTTCCCATCCGATCGCGTTGGTGAATATTTAAAATATTCCAGACAGCAGATTTACCAGAAAACAGGCCGAAAGCCCGCAGGCGGCCGGAAGGAAAAATGCGGCGAGCGTCCAGCGCAGGCTGCCGGTTTCCTTCCGGATGGTCAGCAGGGTGGTGGCGCAGGGCCAGTGCATCAGAAAGAACAGGGCCGTGCAGAGAACGGTGCTCTGGTCCCAGAGGGGCAGGCCGCCCTGAGCCGAATAGGCCGAAGCGATGATGGGGAGGACGATTTCGTTTGCTGGAAAGCCCAGAAGAAAGCCCGTGAGGATGGTGCCATCCATGCCGAATAAGCGGGCGAAGGGGTCTAACAGGGCGGTAAGGCGGACCAGCAGGACGCTCCCGTCCGGCGTCTGCAGATGGGAGAGCAGCCAGAGAATCAGACCCGCCGGAGCCGCGGTACAGACTGCCCTTCCCAGCACGCAGAGCGTCCGGTCCCAGACGCTTTGAAGAAGAACCCGCACAATCCTTGGCTTCCGGAAGGCGGGCAGCTCCAGAAGGAGAGGGGAAGCCTCTCCCTTTAACAGGGTGGAGGAAAGCAGCCGGGAGATAAGAAAGGTCATCAAAACGCCCAAAAGGAGAAGGGCGAGCAGAAAGCAGGCGCTGAAAACGGAAGCGCCGGGAAGCCGGTCTGTTGTCTGACCGAAGGCCGCAGAAGCCTGGTGGAGGGAAATCCCGTCCATTTGCCTCTCTGAAAAAAGCATGCCCGACAGGGTGAGCAGGGCAGGCAGACGGCCGTTGCAGGGAACGAAGCTGTTGGTGAGAATGGCCAGCAGCCGTTCCCTTTTTTCGTTTATGATGCGGCTGCCTGTGACGCCGACGGCGTTGCATCCCAGCCCCATGCACATGGTGATCGCCTGTTTCCCGCAGGCGCCGCAGCGCTGAAAGCCCCGGTCCAGATTGAAGGCGATCCGGGGAAGGATGCCCGCGTCCTCAAGCAGGGTAAACAGAGGAAAGAAAATGGCCATGGGCGGAAGCATGACGGAGATCACCCGGCCGGTGGTCCCGAAGATGCCGTTCACAAACAGGTCCGCAGCGACGGGCGGACAGCCGGCTGACAAAAGGACGCGCGACAAAAAGGCTTCCATTCGCGAAAAGGTGGAAGAAAGCAGGGCGGAAGGAACATTGGCACCCCGGATGGTGAGCCAGAACAGGAAAAACAGAAAGAGAAGCATGATCGGAAAGGCGGTCCATTTTCCGGTAAGAAGGCGGTCCAGCCGGGAGAGCCGGTTTCCTGCTTCGGAAGGCGGCGGATAAAGTCCCTGGCAAAGTTTCTGCACCGCCAGCCGGCAGGCGGCGTCCCTGTGTTCCGGAAGCTGGTCGCGGCCGATGCCGCGGGACGTAAGGAAGGAGGCGCAGGAGGAGGCTGCCTGACGGACACCGCTGTCGGAAAGGAGGTATTCTGCTTCGGATGCAGCTTCCGCTTTTTCTCCGACAGCCTGCCGGGGCGTGCCGGAGGAAGCCGGAAGGAAAGCCTCCAGCAGCTGAAGGCAGAGAAAGCGTTCACCGGGAAATAAAGAGACGCCCTTTTCCAGGCGTGCCCTGTGGACGGCCGGGGCGAGAAGGGAGAGCGCAGTTTCCAGATCGGCAGGGTATGGAATCTGAAAGGAAGGAGCCGGTGACGTCCGGTCAGCGGTCAGAAGCGCGGCAAGTGCCTGCCGCAGTCCGCCAAGCCCGTCCCTGCGGTTTGCACTTGTCCCGATGACCGGGATGGAAAGTCGTTCGGATAACAGGGAAAGGTCGGGAGATTTTCCCCTTCTCTGTGCCTCATCCATCAGATTCACACAGAGAAGGACGGGAAGGCCCATTTCCAGAAGCTGCAGCGCCAGGGGCAGCGTGCTTTCCAGGCGGGTGGCGTCGCAGACTGCGATGACCGCATCAGGAACGTGGGAAAGAAGGAAGGTTCGGGCTGCATTTTCTTCAGCGCTGCTGGAGAGCAGGGAATAACAGCCGGGCAGGTCCACCACGCGGCAGCGCCGGTTTTCGATGCGGCAGAAGCCCTGTGCGCACTCCACCGTTTTTCCGGCCCAGTTGCCCGTATGCTGCTTCAGTCCGGTCAAAGCGTTGAAAACCGTGCTTTTGCCCACGTTGGGATTGCCCGCGAGAACGAGAAGGGGCTCTCTTTCCCGACTCGTACTGTCTGTACCGGAGAGGGGGGCCTGGCCGGACGGCCCCACAAGGATGGTTTCTGCCTCCCTGCGCCGCAGAGCAACGACGGTATCCCGGATCAGGTAAGCGGCAGGTTCGCCCAGAGGACTTCTGACGACGCAGCGGACCGGGGTATTTTCCAGAAAGCCAGCGGTGATGAGGCGCCGCCGGAGCGTGCCTTCTGAAAGCAGGCTGCGGATAACGGCGGATGTACCGGGAGTGAGTTCGGAAAGCGGAATCTGTCTGGTCATATGGTCCTCCATGCCAGGTTCTTTTAAATGGTCTCTGTAAACAGCATATGCACAGGAGGGAAGGAGGTTCCCTCAAGAGCTATACGAAGAGAAATGTTTCAGTTACTACTCAGCCAGGTCTGCGCATCCACTGCACAGACCGTACGAAAACGGTACGGCTGTAACAATTTTCAACGGAAAAGGACGAAAAAGTATTTGACAAAATTTCTGCCGGGTGGTAATATTGTTGCTGATTTCTCTCTTTGACCGAGAACTGATGTCCTGTATTGTCCACAGACAGCTCATATCACTGTCCAAGTTACTTTTGGTTTTGCCGGGGCACACAGCCCCGGCAGATAGCACTTATTCAATGTATTCTGCCAACACTTTTAAGGCATATGCGATGGCAGTTGCATCCTCATAACAGAGTTTTTCTTCATTGTGCGCTATGGAATTCAGATTCCAGAACACATCGGAAAGTGTGGCGAGTTCGCACCCGACTTTCCAGTTGGGAATGCACAAAAACATGCCATTGCACTGATGCCCAAACAGGATGTGGTAACTGGATCCACGCGCCGTCACGGTTGCTTCGTATGGTTCATGGCTTAAGTTATACGGATGTATCTGCGCGTAGTACAGAGTGGTCTCTGAATCCTCAGGATCGTCACCGTAAAACATCACGACCGGGTACTGATAGCTGATCACAGGCTTTCACCACCTTCCAGCATTTCATGGTCGCTGACATAGATCACATCCTGATCATCTATGATCCGCAGCTGTTGCTGACAGCCATACATCAGGCATTTTTCACAGACACGGTTGATCAGTCGCGGGATACCTGAGGAGATGCGGTAGATCTCATCCATTGCACGACGGCTGAACAGTTCCTGTTCACTGACACCGGCGTAGGCCATGTGAGAACGGATATATTTCTCTGTTTCTGCCCGGTCCAGATGCGGAAGCACACAGTTGATGTCGATCCGCTGTCTGACAGCTGCATATCGCTTGAGCCGGAGCTTATCATCCCACAGTTCCGTCTGACCGACCAGGATCAGCGCCATGGGGCTCATGGAATCAAAACGGTAGTTCAGCAGAAAACGGAATTCTTCTATGGTTTCCTTTTCCAGCAGATGTGCCTCATCCAGTACGCAGACCACTTTCTGTCCATGGACGCCGCGCAGAATCTCGATCTCCTTCTGCAGCTGGCGTTTGGCATCTCCGCGGTAAAACCGTGCTTCCATGCCAAGCTGGTCAAGAAGACCCTTATAGAACCACCGGGGAGTAAGCTTTGAGTCCGACAGGTACAAAAGGATGTATTCCTCTCTGGGCAGCGTTGCTGCAAACTTCCGGATCAGCGTGGATTTTCCACAACCGGCATCTGCTGTGACAACAGCAAAAAGCTGGCGGTCTGCCACGTAAGCAAGTCTTCCGAGCGCATCTGCCATTGCCGGTGATTCATACAATGCTTCCGGTGGGACGTCCCTTGAAAACGGTGTGTGTGTCATGCAGTAGAAATCATTATACATCCGGATGCACCTCCTTACGGAAGTCCCCGAAAGAAATGGCGTCCGCACGTTTTTTTGCATTCTCCGTATGCTGCTTTTCAAGCGCATCCAGAAACCGGGATGTTTCCGGTTCCAGTTCTGCCATGCCCGGTGGAAGCGGTTCTTTCGGATCACAGTAAGATCCGATGGCAAGGGGCTTTGCCCGGAACGGTTCCATTCCTTTGTGGTACACCGTGATGATCTCGGGTGCCGACGGATCGTAGGAGATTTCAACCGTCCGCCCAATCAGTGCAGCTTTGGTTTCATAGCGGCGCCCCTGAAAACTGATGCAGGCGCCTTTATCAACCTTTCGGTTTTCGTGGTAAAGGAAGGCTTCCCCAACGACTGCTGTATCGATAAATGTCAAGGGTCTTGTGTCACGGTTGAATTCCTGCAGAGGGGAGATACCCTCCTTGGGGATATCGATCCCATGGCTGAGATAATACTCCCGGATCCCGTCGTGGGATCTGTTACTGTAGTATTCCTCCAGATAGATTTTCCAGTAGTAGTTCAGTTCTTCCAATGTAGTGATCTTTTTCGCCTTGCTTTCTGCGATAAAGTCATCTACGACCTGATGGAATCTCTCTACTTTACCTTTGGACTTCCCGCTATGGACAGGCGCATGGGCAATCCGGATGGAAAGTCTGGCAAGGGATGTGGTCAGCTGTTTTGATACATACTGGGAGCCGTGGTCAAAGTAGCACCGGTCAAACCTGCCGTATTTCAGTATCACCTTGTGGAATGTATCTGCCACAATGGCTTCTTCCTGATTATCATAAAACTCGGATGCCAGTATCATCCTGGAGTGGTCATCGATCGCTGATGAAAGGTATGTTTTGACAGGTTTACCACCTTCTCCGATCGGGAGCGTGGGTCCGTATTTTATGTCGCCCTGGATCAACATCATACGGTGCGGCTTACAAAAACGTTTGGATGAACTTTTTCGCGCATCCTTGTAAACTTCCATGTGTGTGGCGCCAAAACCTGCCTGATACAGATGTCTCTGTAATGTCGGGCGTTTTAATACACCCGGTGCAACCCAGCCCTCTGCTTCCAGGATCAGGATGATCTGCTCGATGGATCGTCTGGGGACTTCCCGGCGCAGCTGGATAGCCTGCTGCAGGATCTCATCGTAGTTCGCCGGCATCTTGGATCTGCAGTAATGAACCGGTTCTGCCGGCTTCAGTCCGTGAAATCCATCTGTGCGGTACGCATTGACGTACCGCCGTAAAGTCCGCTCGGATACATGGTACTGTTCAGCAAGCCTGTAACGCAGTTCCACAGCGGCTGCATCGTCCAGGTTTTCTTCCAGAAGCGGTGCAATGAGACTGTAACGTTCAAGTGCTACATCCAGCGGAGCTTTGGGTATGTGTTTGTTTTCTATCATGATTGTATGCCTCCTTTTAGGATAAGCATACAGATCAACCAACGGACAGTAAAAACAAAGTCGGTAAAACAAGGTCTAATAATAAACCAGCAAAGAATTGCCGGAGTTATATATGTAACGAATGACTGAGCGAAGCCAGCCGTCCGGAATGGAACTTCTGAGTGTTGTGAGCAGTGAAACACCGGATTTTAGCAGTTGCATGGAAAAACCCAGTTCACGGTATGCGATTGATTTCAGATGACCGTCGATGTTCAGCTGATTTTTCACCAGCCAGTGATGCCAGCGGAGCATGGTCTGTTCGGATGGATAATCCTCTGAATCCGCATCCGTCGGACGCACGGTTTCATCAAGAACCCCGCAGATGATATCTTCTGTGTAATGCTTGTATGGAACCAGAAAATCCGGAAGCATCCGGTGCACCTTGTGGCATCTGGGATTGTCACACTGATGTCTGGGAATTTTGAGCCATTCATAACTTCCGCCTTCATAACGGATCATGCGATCACAGTAATCCCGGAAGTGCAATGCACCGTTCCTGCATGTCGGACAAAGAAATTCACTGCTCTCAGGTAAAAATATGTTGCCCAACCCTGGTATAAACTGTTACAATATACATGGTTATTGACCATGTCCCAAGGTACGATCTTTCCAGGAGGGTGCTCTGGGACTTCCTTTTTTCTTTTTAAGGACAGTATATCGAGCAGTCTCCGGACAATCAAGTCGATCAGTTAGTGGGCAGAATCAAGAATCAAAAACAGTAATATAACCCCCGTAAGGCGAAGAGGTCTGAAAAAGACCGCTTCGCCTCTTTTGTTGTCCGGCCTCTTCCTGACGGAACCGTCCGGCAGCTTTTCAGGATATCCCGGAGGGATATCCGAATTTCTCCGCAGAGGGTGGATCAAAGGCGCCGCATCCTTTGTGATCAATCTGAACGGGAGGTAGAAGTATATGGATGTTACAATGATAATCGATACTTTCTGGGTCCTGCTTGCCGCGATTCTGGTATTTTTTATGAATCTGGGCTTTGCAGCGGTGGAGGCGGGCTTCGCAAGGGCGAAGAACACCGTTAACATCCTTTCCAAGAATTTCATCGTCTTTGCCGTCTCTTCCCTGGGCTTTCTGCTTCTGGGCTGGGGGCTGATGTTCGGAGGGGATAATCCCTTTGTGGGAACGAGCCATCTGTTTATTCTTGGCGGAGGCGATCTGTCCTTTTACGACAGCACGCTGACCTCGAATGTTCCCTTCTGGGGAAAATTTTTCTTCCAGCTTGTGTTCTGCGGAACCGCGGCGACCATCGTATCCGGAGCGGTTGCGGAACGGATCAAGTATGTGGCCTTCATCATTTTCTCCTTTGTGCTTACGCTGATCATTTATCCCATCGTGGGCCACTGGGTATGGGGCGGCGGCTGGCTTTCCGACATGGGCTTCATGGATTTCGCGGGAGATGCGGTGGTGCATTCCCTTGGCGGCTGGGGCGCTCTGTCCGGCGCGCTGATTCTCGGACCCCGTATCGGAAAATATGGAAAGGACGGCAAGGCGAAGGCCATTCCCGGACACAGCATGTCCCTTGCGGTGATCGGCCTGTTCGTTCTGTGGCTCGGCTGGTTCGGCTTCAATCCCGGCTCCACCATGAGCTTTCAGAATCCGGCAGATGTGGTTTCCATTCTGATGACCACGAATACGGCAGCCATCGCTGCGGTTCTGACATCCACCATCACCTCCTGGATCTATCTTGGAAAACCGGATCTGGGCATGACCATCAACGGCTGTCTGGCAGGCCTGGTGGGAATCACAGGAAGCTGTGCCTATGTAAGCGTGTTAAGCTCCCTGATCATCGGCGCAATCGCCGGTGTGCTGGTGGTTTTCCTGGTGGTATTTTTTGACAAAATTAAAATCGACGATCCGGTGGGCGCCACTTCCGTGCATCTGGGCTGTGGAACCTTCGGAACCCTCTGTGTGGGTCTGTTCGCACAGGAAGGCGTGACCAGCCTTTCCACCAGAAACGGTCTGTTCTTCGGCGGCGGCTTTGGCCTGCTGGGAACGCAGATCGTGGGAATCCTTGCCATCGGTATCTTTGGTTTTGTGACCACCGCTCTGGTCTGGCTTGCCCTGAAAAAGACCATCGGCATCCGGGTTTCCACGGAAGAGGAGATCGCCGGTCTGGATATCGGAGAACATGGAAACATGGCCTATCCGGATTTCGCTCCCATTTCGGCGGCTCCCTTATCCGGGCTTTCTGCCGGGGCGGAGGAAGAACGGGTGGCTGCTGCCGTGGCGTCCGTGCCGAAGGAAGCTGCTGAGGCTTCTGAACAGAAGGTTCCTGTGATCCATAAGGAAAGAACAACGGGACCGAAGATGACCAAGGTTACCATTGTTACCAATCAGTCCCGGTTCTCTGAACTGGAGAGTACCCTCGCCCGGATCGGCGTAACGGGTCTGACCATCAGCAACGTGTTCGGCTACGGCATGCAGAAGGGACATGAAACCTATTTCCGCGGCGCTCCGGTGGAAAGCAGACTGCTTCCCAAGGTCAAGATCGACGTGGTAATCTGTAAGATTCCTACGGAAACGGTGGTAAACGCCGTGCAGAAGGTGCTCTGCACCGGAAACGTGGGCGATGGAAAGATCTTCGTATACGACGTGGAAGACGTGGTCAAGGTCCGCACCAACGAGCATGGTTACGATGCGCTGCAGGATGAAGAATAGACTGCCAGGAAAGCGCAGAAGCCAATCCGTCCTGCGGCAAAACGGATAAAGTACAGAAAAATATAGAAGAATACAGGAAATAGGTGCTCCGAGTGGCTGCCCGTTCATGGCTTTTTTATGAACGGTGAAGCAGCCGCCCGGGGCATTTTTCTTTCGGAAGGCGGATGTTCTGCCTGTGGCGTTGAAAATTCGATAAATATTTCTGCCCAATTGCTGCCCGGGACTTGGCAGAAGCGACGATTTAGGGTAAAGTAAAGAAAAAGGAACCGGCAGGAACGGAGATTTGTGCCGGATTAAACGACCGCCTGCCGGCGGTGAAAGGAGCGGGGCACGAACTCAGTTCGTGCCAAAGAACGGCTGACGCCGTTCTTCCAGAATAAACGACCGCCTGCCGGCGGTGAAAGGAGAGGTATGAAGAAAAAAAATATTCTTCTGTTAATGACGGATCAGCTCAGGGGGGACTGCATGGGCTGCACCGGGCATCCGGATGTGAAGACTCCGTATCTGGACACGCTGGCTTCTAAGGGAGTGCGGTTTGAAAACGCCTATTCCGCCTGTCCGTCCTGCATTCCAGCCAGAGCGGCGCTGCACACCGGCATGAGCCAGGAATCCCATAAACGGGTGGGCTATGCGGACGGCGTGCGCTGGGATTATCCGCATACCCTGGCGGGAGAGCTTGCAAAGGCTGGATATTATACCCAGTGCGTGGGGAAAATGCACGTGGACCCGCTCAGAAACTATCTGGGTTTTCACAATGTGGAGCTGCACGATGGCTACCTGCACTATTATCGTGATCCCTCGATCGCTTATCATGAGAACCAGAAGGTGGCGGACGATTATTTTTACTGGCTCCAGAAGGAAAAGGGGATCGGCTGCGACGTGACGGACACCGGAATGGAATGCAATTCCTGGGTGGCAAGGCCCTGGATTTATGAGGAAAAATACCATCCCACCAACTGGGTGACGGACCGCTGCCTGGATTTCCTGCGCAGGAGAGACCCTGATTTGCCGTTTTTTCTGATGGCCTCCTATCTGCGTCCCCATCCGCCCTTTGACGCGCCCCAGTGCTATTTTGACATGTATGAAAAGAAAGAACTGACGCCGCCTGCGGTTGGAGACTGGTGCGATGATTCCCAGTTACAAAAGAAGGGGCGGATTTTCGATTCCGACACGGGCCCCATCGATCCGGAGCTGATCCGGCAGATGCAGGCAGGCTACTATGCCTGCGTGACCCATCTGGATCATCAGATCGGCCGCCTTCTGCAGGCGCTCATTGAAAACAAGCTTTATGACGATACCCTGATTCTGTTCGTGTCTGATCATGGCGAGCTTCTCGGGGATCATCATCTGTTCCGCAAGAGCCGGGCTTATCAGGGTTCCAGCCGGATTCCCTTCATCGTTTCCGGAGGTGCCTTCCATCCGGACGAGCCGGGCAGCGTGCGCACGGATCTGGTGGAACTTCGGGACGTGATGCCCACCCTTCTGGAAGCGGCGGGAGCACCGGTTCCGGACAGCGTGGAGGGAATCAGCGTCCTGAAACGCGCGCAGGGGGAGGCGGAGGAAAAGCCGGGCAGACTGCGGGAATATCTGCACGGGGAGCACTCTCTGGGCGAAGCCTCCAGTCACTGGATTGTGACGGAAACCGACAAATATATCTGGTATTCCCAGACGGGAAAAGAGCAGTATTTCCGCGTGGACGAGGACCCGAATGAGCTGCATGACCGGATTGGGGAAGAGGCGGATGCAGGCCGCATCGAACAGCTGCGCGGTATTCTGATCCGGGAGCTTTCCGGAAGGGAAGAGGGTTATGTGAAGGACGGCCGTCTGGTGACTGGCTGCGAACCCGCGATTCTTCTGAAATAACCGAACTTCAAAATTGACAAGCCACTGATTAAATGGTACATTTATAGCCGGATTCTTTACGGAATCCGGCGGATATTTTTGTGAAAAATATGGCTGCGGCCCGCACTCCTGCGGCGGCGCGGCTGAAATGAAAAGGAAAGGTACGTGATACGATGCATTGGTCAGACAAAATCGCGCAGGAAATCATCCGGCGCAGACCGGACAAGGAAGAGTATGTTTGCGCGGCCGGAATCAGTCCCTCCGGCTCCATTCATATCGGTAATTTCAGGGATATTGCCACCAGCCTGTTTGTTGTGAAGGCTCTGAGGAGACAGGGGAAGAAGGCAAAGCTGCTTTTTTCCTGGGATGAGTTCGACAGGCTCAGAAAAATTCCTGTAAACGTGGCAAAGGTGCCCCGTCCGGAAGGGGAGAAGCCCTGGGAGGAATACATCGGCTGTCCCTATGTGGATGTGCCGAATCCCTTTGACGACGGCTGTGAGAGCTATGCGAAGCATTTTGAAAAGGAATTCGAGGCTGCTATGGAGCGCTTCGGTATCGAAATGGATTACCGTTATCAGGGTGCCATGAACCGTTCCGGAAAATATGCCGAGCATGTGATTCATGCCCTGAAGAAAAGAGGAGAGATTTTCGACATTCTGGACAGCTTCCGTACCCAGACCGCGCAGGAGGGAGAACGGGAAGCCTATTATCCGGTGAGCATTTACTGCCCGCACTGCGGCAGGGATACCACGAAGATCACCTCGCTGTCCGAGGACTGCACGGTGGCGGAGTATGAGTGCGCCTGCGGCCATCACGGAACCTTTGACTTCACGAAGGACTTTAACTGTAAGCTGGCATGGAAGATCGACTGGCCCATGCGCTGGATGTATGAAGGCGTGGACTTCGAGCCGGGCGGAAAGGATCATGCAAGCCCGGGCGGAAGCTATGATACCAGCCGGGTGATCGCTCAGAAGATTTTCGGCTATGAGGCGCCCGTATTCCAGGGCTATGAGTTCATCGGCATCAAGGGAGCGACGGGAAAGATGTCCGGCTCCACCGGACTGAACCTGACGCCGGATACGCTGCTGAAGCTCTACCAGCCGGAGGTGATTCTGTGGCTGTATGCCAAGTCCGAGCCCACGAAGGCGTTTGACTTCTGCTTTGACGACGGCATCCTGCGCCAGTATTTTGAATTTGACAAACAGTATAATGAATATATGGCAGGAAAGGGAGATGAGTTCCTGAATGCGGTCATGGCCAACTGCCTGCGCGAGGAAGGAGAGGCGGACGGAAAGCCGGTTTATCACAAGATCGATACCGTTCCTATGAGCCTTCTGGTGCAGCTGGGTTCCGTGGTGGATTTCAACATTCCCATGCTGGAAACCGTGTTCGAGAAGATCGGCCAGCCCTTCACCTACGAACAGTTTAAGGACAGGCTGGACCGGGCGAAATACTGGCTGGAGCAGTGCTCTCCTGAGAACGTGAACCGTCTGCGCGCCACCCGTAACTGGGAGGTTTATGAGTCCTTAAACGAAGAGGAGAAAAAAGAAATCGCACTGCTGCATGCTTTCCTGACGAAGGGAGGCTATGATCTGGAAGGCCTGAATCAGGAGCTGTACGCCATCCCGAAGCAGGTGATCGGAAACCTGGAGGACGCAAAGGAACTGAAGAAGATTCAGGGGCAGTTCTTCAAAAATGTATATAAGCTTCTGATCGACAAGGAGAAGGGACCCAGGCTGTATCTGTTCCTGTACGCCATCGATCCGGAGCGTTACGTGCACCTTCTGGACTTCTCCACTCCCATGACCGACGCGGAAAAGCAGTACGAAGAAGAAAAGAAGGCGGAGGCGCAGAAGGCTGCGGAGCCTGAGAAAAAACAGGTGGTCTACGGCGATCCCGATCCGGTGGAGCCGGTGCGCGAGGAGATCACCATGGAGGACTTTGCGCGGATGGATATGCGCGTATGTAAGATTCTCAAGTGCGCGGAGATCCGCAAGTCCCACAGCTGCTACAAGCTGACCCTGTTCGACGGACTGAAGGAGCGTGTGATCGTTTCCAGCATCAAGAGCTATTACTCTCCGGAAGAGATGGTGGGCAAGAAGATCATCGTTCTCGCAAACCTGAAACCGGCCAGATTTTCCGGCGTAACCAGCGAAGGCATGCTGCTGGCTGCCACCAATAATGCCTGCGGCTGCCAGGTGATCTTCGTGGACGACATCATCCCGGAGGGAACGAGGATCTGCTGATTTTCCGGCTGACAGAGAGGTGGGAAGATTAACGACGCTTCGGCATGGAGGAAAAATATGAGATATCCCGAATTCCTAAAAGAAAACGGCACCATCGGCTTCGTCGCGCCTTCCTTTGGGGCGGCGACGGAGCCCTACCGCAGTGCCTTTGACAATGCGTTGAAGAAGTTTCACGCTCTGGGCTATCGGACGAAACTCGGCCCGAACTGCTACGCTTCCGACGGAGTCGGCATCAGCAGTACACCGGAAAACTGCGGGAAGGAAATCAATGAGGCTGTGACAAGCCCGGACAGCGACGTGCTGATTTCCTGCGGAGGCGGTGAGCTGATGTGTGAGATTCTGGATTTCGTGGATTTCGACCGGATCGCTCAGGCATCTCCCAAGTGGTACATGGGCTATTCCGATAATACAAACCTGACCTTCCTGCTTCCCACCCTCTGCGATACGGCGGCCATCTACGGACCCTGCGCGGGGACCTTTGGCATGGAGCCCTGGCACCCTTCCGTTCAGGACGCACTGGATCTTCTGCGCGGGAAGAAGCTGACCATGCAGAGCTTTGATCTCTGGGAAAAGGAAGGCTTTAAGACGGAGGATAATCCGTTGGTTCCCTATAATACCACGGAGCCGGTGGTGCTGAAGCCCTTCGGCGCCGGAGCGGAACAGGACGGGGAAATCCGTTTTCAGGGCCGTTTACTTGGCGGCTGTGTGGACTGCCTGGTCAATCTGACCGGGACGAAGTACGACCGTGTCCGGAAGTTTTCGGAAAAGTATGCAGAGGATGGAATCATCTGGTTTCTGGAGTCCTGTGATCTGAACGTGTTCGCCATCCGCCGGGCCATGTGGCAGATGAAGCATGCGGGCTGGTTTTCTCACGTAAAAGGCTTTCTGATCGGGCGGCCTCTGTGCTTCGGACAGGAGATGATGGGCCTGGATCAGTATGCCGCCGTGTGGGAACCGCTGAAGGAATTCGGAGTTCCGGTCATCATGGATGTGGATCTGGGCCATCTGCCGCCCCAGATGCCGCTGATCTGCGGCAGTCTGGCGGAGGTGGTATTGCGCAGAACGAAGGAACAGCCGGACTGGAAGCTGGAAGCTGCCATGCGGCTGGAATAAGTTCCGTATATTAATTTTTCGTAAATGGAAGCGATAAAAATGTGTGCGCCCTGATGCGGTACGCATCATGCGCACCACTCGCGCCGAGCGCGATTGCCGTTAGGCAATAATTTCCGGGCAATCTTTGATTGCCTGCGCGCTGAGTGCGCATCAACGTCTTTTTATACGATGGGAAATGAAATTTCCTATCGTATAAAAAGACTGCCGCCCGGCAATCACTTTTTTTAAATGGTTTTGCCGGACGGCAGCAGAAGAAATCAAATATATGTACCTCTTTATTCATTTCATAATCGGGGTGCCGAAACGGATCTTTCTGATGATCTTCTGAATGATGACAACCGGTATGGCGACCAGAAGATAGAAGGTTGAAAGAATTCCGGCAATTCCGCCGATGAGCGCGATAAGAAGTATTCCGACATTCACTGTAGCTGCCCCCTTTATCCATGGTTTGCTGTCTTTTTTTAACGTTCTTTATTTTATCACAACAAAAAAAGGAAGAAAGCGTTTGCAAAAATACTTAGCGGAATCCTAGCAGTATTTTAGCATTTTGTTAACATAAAGGCACAGGGCACTGAGGAGGAAAGAATCCCTGTGTTTTACGCTTTTGCGTGCGTGAACTGTCGTGACTTTCTCCGGAAGCTGTGTTATACTGAAAACATCGGCGGTCCGGAGAGCAGGCGGATGGCTTCGAAGAGCGACAGCGTTTCAGCGAGAACCGGAAATGGAGGGAGATATGAACGACGAAGAAGAAAAGAAACATTTTGCCGTATTGATTGATGCGGATAACATCAGTGAGAAATATGCGTCCAGCATTTTCAATGAAATTGCGGACTACGGATATGCGTCCTACCGGAGAATCTACGGGAACTGGGCAAAGGGAAACGGCTGGAAGGAGGACACGCTCCTGGAAAATTCCATCAACCCCATCCAGCAGTTCAACTATACCATCGGGAAAAACGCGACGGACATGGCCATGGTGATCGACGCCATGGACATTCTCTATTCCGGAAAGGTGGACGGCTTCTGCCTTGTGACCAGCGACAGCGATTTTACCAAGCTGGCAATGCGTCTGCGTGAGGCGCAGATGTACGTGATCGGAATGGGAGAATCCAAGACGCCCCTGGCCCTGACCAAGGCCTGCAATAAATTTATCCGTCTGGATCTGATTTCCGGAGAGATGGAGGAGAAGAGCGCGGAGAGTCCCAAAGCTTCAGGCGGCGGCCGGAAGCATAAGGCAAGCGCTCCGGAGGAGAAGCAGGACAGCACAGTGACGCCCATCAGCGAGATTGAGGAATCCATCATCACCTTTGTGCAGAACAATGAAAACAAGGGAAAACCCACCTATCTGGGAGAGGTGGGCAGCAGACTGGGCGACAAGTTCATTGAATTTGACGCCAGAAACTATGGTTATACCAAGCTGGTGACGCTTCTTCGGGATAAATGCCCGAAGCTTACCATCATTCAGGAGGGAACCTCTTACCGGATTGAACTGAAGGAACAGGCCGGGCCGGAGGCTCTGGAGAAGGAGATAATCGCGTTCTTAAAGAAGAACGGCGGAAAGGTGGACAACCTCTCCCTCGTCCTGGATCATCTGAAGAAGAAGCATCCCCAGTTCAATGTCAGCGACTATGGCTACAACCGGGTGTCCAGCTTTTTACGAAGCTTTGACAAAATCTCCGTTCATGGGAACGCGCTGATGCTGAAGGAAGGATAACAGAAGCGGGGCATCGATCATGGACAGAGAGAGGGACATCATCACCAGAATCAATGAAAAATTTCCTCATATGAGCAAGGGACACAAGGCGATTGCGGCTTTTATTCTGGAGCACTACGACCAGGCGGCCTTCATGACGGCTGCGCGGCTGGGACGGCAGCTTCATGTCAGCGAGTCCACTGTGGTCCGCTTCGCCTCCGGCATCGGCTATTCTGGATATCCGGAAATGCAGGCCGAGCTTGCGGCGCGGGTGACGAGCCGTCTGAACGCGGTGGAACGGGTTGGGGTGAAATATGCGGGAAGAAGCCAGTCCGAGGTGATTGAAAGCGTGCTTGCAAGCGACATGGAAAACATCCGTGCGACCACGGAAAGCCTGGATGCGGCAGCCTTTGATACGGCGGTGGACATTCTGCTGGAAGCGAAGACGGTCTACGTGATCGGCATCCGAAGCTGCGCGCCTCTTGCGGAATTCTTAAGCTTCTACCTGAACATGGTGCGGGGCGGAATCGTGTTGTTAAAGACCACCAGCCTGAGCGAGGTGTTTGAGCAGATGCTCCGCGTCGGCAGGGAGGATGCCGTCATCGGAATCGGATTCCCAAGGTATTCCATGCGCACTCTGAAGGCGCTGGAATTTGCCAACGACAGGAACGCGAAGGTGATCACCATCACCGACAGCGTGCATTCTCCCATGTGCCTGTATTCCTCCTGCAATCTTTTTGCCGCGAGCGATATGGTTTCCATCGTGGATTCCCTGGTCGCTCCCTTAAGCGTGATCAACGCTCTGGTGGTTGCTCTGTGCCTGAAGCAGCCGCAGACGGTGCGGGAAAGCCTGGAAAGCCTGGAGGGGGTCTGGAACAATTATCAGGTATCCATGCACGATGAGATCGACCGGATTGACGAAGATTCTCTGTTTACGCTGCCGACAGCAGGCGGCATGCGGACAGAAGCGCCGGATACGGAAGAAGTGTCGGATGAGGGACAGATATTACATACAGAAAGAGACGGACAGACATGAGCAGAGTGATTGTGATCGGCGGCGGCGCCGCGGGTATGATGGCGGCGGTCGCTGCCGCACAGAAGGGACATCAGGTTCTCCTTCTTGAGAAAAACGAAAAGCTGGGAAAGAAAATCTATATTACGGGAAAAGGCCGATGCAACCTGACAAACGCCTGCGACACCCAGGAGCTGTTCGACAGCGTGGTCAGCAATCCCAGATTCCTGTACAGCGCCATTTACGGCTTTGACAATGGGGCGGTACAGGAATTTTTTGAACAGAGAGGCTGTTCGCTGAAAGTGGAGCGTGGAAACCGGGTTTTTCCGGCCTCCGACCATTCCTCGGATATCATACGGACGCTGGCAAAAGAGCTGGAGCGTCTTGGTGTCACGGTGCGCCTGCATACTGCGGTAAAGGAAATCCTTGTTCAGGAAAACGCCATCCATGAAAGGGACGGACAGGAAACCGATGAGCGGAGGATGCCGCCTGAAAAAAAGAAGGCGGCCATACGTGCGGTGCGCGGTGTACGTCTTTTATCCGGAGAGGAGCTTCCTGCGGACGCAGTCATTTTATGCAGCGGCGGTCTTTCTTATCCGGCAACCGGCTCCACCGGAGAAGGACACCGGATGGCGCAGGAGCTGGGACATACGCTGGTTCCCTGTGAGCCCTCCCTGGTTCCCTTTACCGTTGCGGAGGACTGGTGTGCCAGTCTGCAGGGGCTGGCCCTGAAAAATGTGTCCGCCGCTCTGTTTCTGGGAAAAAAGATGGTCTATGAAGGCTTCGGGGAGATGCTTTTCACCCACTTCGGCGTGAGCGGCCCCCTGATTTTAAGCGCCAGCAGCTATTACCGAACGGGCGCAATGAAGGGGCGAAAGGAAAAGGAGAAAGCGGACGCGGTCCTGAAGCTGGACCTGAAGCCCGCTCTTTCCGAGGAGCAGCTGGACAGGCGGCTTCTGAGGGACTTTGAGGAGGCGAAAAACCGCCAGTTCAGAAATGCGGTGGACGGGCTCTTTCCCACCCGTCTGACTCCCGTGATGATCGCTCTTTCCGGAATCGATCCTGAAAAGCGGGTGCATGATATCACCCGGCAGGAGCGTCAGGAATTTGTCTCCCGCATTAAGAATGTGGAGCTTCATGTGACGGGAACACGGGGCTTTTTGGAGGCCATCATTACGAGAGGCGGCGTCAGCGTCCGGGAGGTCAATCCTTCCACCATGGAATCCAAACTGGTTTCCGGCCTTTACCTGGCGGGAGAGCTTCTGGATCTGGATGCGCTCACCGGAGGCTTTAATTTGCAGATCGCCTGGTCCACCGGGCATCTGGCGGGAGAGAGTGTGCCGTGAGGGTGTTCATTGACATTTAGATAAAGTGTCAGATAGCAGTATGCATAATGAGTGGGCTGATGAATCCAATCAGACGTAGTCAAATATCCCCTGGATTGCGTCTGTAATGTTCATCTGCTCATTCAGCGCAATGCGGCCTGTTTTCTTATGCCCGCGAACTTTCAAATCAAGCAGTGCCAGCTTCTCACACTGGACATATCCCTGCATCTCGTCTGCAGTAACCGCAATATGCAGCGGACTTTCCGTTCCGGCTTCATAAATGGGACAACCAATTACCTCACCAGATGCATTAAAAAAATTCGTGCTTACGATCAAAACCGGGTGTCTGATTCGTTCAATTTTTAAAATATCCCCCTGCTGTACTTCCAAAGACATTACCACACCTCTCTTCCGACAGCTTCGCCCCAGTCATACTCTCCGTCAAGATTCAAGTTTCCGCCGTAATCCGCCGCCCGTTCTTCAAGAGTTCTGTGGCGGAAGGTTTTGGTTAAAGTGATGATACCGTCTGAAGCTGAAATGTCTAATATTTCATTTAAGTCAATACCAGCATCCAGCAGAAATTCTTTGGGAATTCGGATTCCCTGGCTGTTTCCCCATTTTTTAACCTGTACCTGCATCAACGCTGCCACCTTTCTTTGTATAAACTCAGTATATACTGCTATGCCCGTAAATACAAGTGACGCAACTATATATTTTTTACAGATATATGGCAAAAGAATAGAAAGGCTGATATACTGTTCCTCAGCAGCCTTGATAAAGCGTCTGGCAAAAAGCGGGTACAACAGCGAAAATAAGGAGGTTCATATGGAAAAGGAATTTACCTTTGAGACAGATTATGACATATCGGCACTTTCTGCGATGGCAAGGGCGCTCAGAAAAACGGTAAGGAAGAAGCAGAGCAGAAGATCCCGGATCTTTGGGTGGACCGTGGCGGTTCTGGGGATCCTTACCACGGCCGCACTGGGGATCAACGTGGTGACGCTGACCGCGATTGTTATTCTGGTGCTTTTTCTGTTATTTGAAGACAGAATGAACGGTTATATGGCGAAAAAGAGAGTTCTGCCCGGAACGGAGCATTGCAGATGTCAGTTTTATCAGGACAAATTCCTGTCGGTCACGAAGGTTGGAAAGACCGAATTCCGTTACGACAGGATCAAATATGTGGCGGAGGATCAGAGATACTTTCTGTTCGTACTAAGCAACAGCCATGCTCAGGCCTATGACAAAAAAAGATTAACAGGCGGGGATGCCGGAGAATTCCGCAGCTTTATCGAAGACAGGACGGGGCTGAAGGTAATCCCTGTATCCGGACGTTTCTGACCGGAGCGGATATCCGGGAAGAAATATTGCAGACAGGAACTGTTTTATGGTGTCAACTGATAGCGAGTGATATTCTTCCAGTTTGGAGGAAAGCCCATATGTGCCAACAGCTCATTTCCTGCAATATGTATCAGATTTTTATTTACCGAGGATATTTCAAGGGTTAGTTTCCTTTTAAATTCCAGAAAATCCTCTTTGGGCAGAAGATAACGAAAAGCGATCACAACGGCAAACAGATCTTGTTTTCCGCAAATATATTGATTTCCCTGCTGCGGTATACACAATTTCGCGTGCAATGGTGTATCTAAAATCTGGTCTACAGTCCGATATGAAAAAAGTCGATCGCCATGGGCACAAACATTACGGTATTTTGTCAAAACAGATAAAAAACGTTCCAGCTGACGCTGGTTTATATTTGGAAAATGACGACAGATTTTAGAGCGGAGTGATTGCTCCAGGACATTGTACATTTTGGAAAGACTGCCAAAAGTCAGCACACTGGTTGTGATCCAAAGAGGAATGTTCCCATATTTCGTACGATAGTAATTTATATGGGCATAATCCGTGGTAGTGACTGCACCGTGCAGTTTGCGGATCAAGCCGGAGATGATTTTTCTGTTTCGTGGAGTATTATTGTAATTACAGAGATTCAAATATTCTGTTTGAGAAATGCCATGTGCCTCTACAAAGTAGTATGCGATCAGATTCCCTATATGACGTTCTATTTGGAGCAGATATTTCAAAAACAGCTCCCTGAGTTCGGCATCAAACTGATAAAGGAGGACAATCTCATCAAAAGAAGTTCCTGGCTTATATTTTTTTGAGAAAGGGATTCGGAATAATTCCTTATATCCGCCCATCAGTGCAAAGTAACCAATGCGTTGCAGAACATCCTCTGCAAACTGCTCGTCGGAGACAGTGATCCGTTTTTCATTTTTCAGATAATTAACCTGCTGGTTGAAAGTTAAAAACTGTTTTAAAATTGCCATGAAAAATCTCCTGTAATGTAAAAGAGGGAGAGACTCGAAAGCTCTCCCCCGCCTGCGGGCTTCGCAAGTTTCCACAGAACGATCACTGAACTAAATATAGCAAAATTGGTCTGCAAAGTCAATCTCACAAATTCAGTTCTCCTATCATTATATGCAGGACGTATGGAAGAGATACATCTATAGTGGTCTGTTTCCAATATCTTCACCAATGTTGAGGCAGAATCGTAGACCGGGAATATGCCGATGCTGTAGGAGGAGGGGACAAGATGAAAAGAATTTTTTGTACGCTGTCTGTTATCGCCTTTCTGATTTTAAGTGCCTGTGGGGTAGAAAGCGAACAGTCTGCAGTTTCCAGAGAACTGGGAATTGATGTCTCGGCCTGTGAGGTGATTTCGGCGTCGGACACTCATGGGGGATCTCATGGGGATGGAACTACGTTTATTGTGCTTGACTGTGCGGATGAAAATGTTCTGGATCAGATAAAAAAGAAATCAGAATGGAGAGCATTCCCCCTGGATGATACGATAAAGACCCTGGTATACGGAATAGATAACGAAACAGAACGCATTGGCCCGTATCTCACGGATCAGGAAGAAAATCCCCTGGTTCCGGAGATAGAGAACGGATATTACCGGCTCATAGACAGGCAGGTAAAGGAAGGATGGGCGACCGGAGCGGATATCCTTCACCGGGGTTCCTTCAACTTTATCCTTGGATTATACGATGCGGATGCGGAACTTCTTTACTTTTGTGAACTGGATACCTGACTGTAGCTGGCGGGAAAATTAGCCTGTCCCAGCGCCATCAGCTCGTCCTTCAGTTCGTCAAAGTCCGGATAACGGCAGAATACGGAGAAGGGCAGGGTGGTAGTCTGGGGATCGGCATATTTTTTGAGATCTTTCGTCTGATAATATTTCAGGATGGTATGCATTCCGTGGATGGTGATGCGCCCCAGCTCTTCCTCATAGTCCACGCTCTGGATGTCACGATACAGGATCCTGTGCCGGATCAGGTTGTAGTTTCTCGGTTCGCGTTCCTGGCTTCCGGGTTCCGGAATATATTCCAGCGTAAAGGATTCTTTATCGAAGATACATTTTTCCGAAGGGCGGCGCATCAGAAATTCGAGACCTCCCGCTTTAATGAGCACATAGCCAAGCACTGCTGCGATTCCAGGCAGAATATCCGCCCCGATGCACAACAGCAGAATTTCGCCGAGCTGTTCGATCCCTTCCGCTCTCAGAAGAAAAGAGAGATCCAGGATGAAGATGAGGCAAAGCGCACCCCACATCACGGCCATGCCAATCTTATAGGTTTTATAGGTTTTTCTTTTCTTTAAGTACCATTTCCTTGCAATTTTGGGATCCGCCACATAAGTTTTCATGATTCCAGGTATCCTTCCGTTTTCCGGTCTGTGAGAACAGGGAAAATCCTTTTATAGATTGTATCATATCTGGAAGGATTTGTGTCGTTTTTTTCCTCGGCGTTGAATGATTCCTTGTGGGGATGCCGGAATCCATTGACGAATTTATTGATATTCTGGAAAAAATCACCGACGGAAGCATCAGCCGTACCTATATTGCTTTTGTCGGGGAAGAGCACAGGCTGTAAGGAAAGACGAAGACAAAATCCGACGGATCAGGCCACATTCCTCCATTTTGCGGTTTCCTGTGTTATACTATTTATGGAAGAAAAAGGCAGAGAGCGGATTGGAGGGACAGAGAATGCTGACATTTATTTTGGCAGGGGCGGAAACCGCACTGCACATGGGAATTCTGGCGGGAGCCTTCTTTTCTCTATTCGGAAAAGAGGAGTATAAAAGGGAAAAGCGCCTTGGAATCTGGCTGTGGTTTGCCCTGCTTTGTGTCATTGAGATTCTGCGGCGCCTGTTTGCGGCAGGCTCGCTGGATTCCGTATGGTTTCTCGGAGTGCTGGAAGGCTGCTGGTTGTGGAGCTATGGAAGGGGCAGAGGAACCTCGGCTCTGGTGTGGGGGATTTTTCTGCACTGTACGGAGCTTCTGCTTCATATGCCCGCGCAGATTATGGACGACGGGCTGGACAGACCATGGAATGCCTTTGGCCTTGTGACGCATCCCCTCAGCGTGCGGGAAGGGGCGGTCAGCCTGGGAATTTTTGCCCTCTTTTCTCTCCTGTGCTTCTGGCAGCGGGAGAGGCTTTTACGGCTGCTTAAGTTCATGCTGGAGCTGTCGGGAGCGGTTTTTCTGCTGGCTGGGGTGCTGGAATACTGTCTTGCCTATTCTCTCATCAGTATGAGAGATCAGGATAAAGAAATTGTGCTACGGATGAACTGCATGATTCTCGCCTGCCTGACGCTTGGGATCATCCTTTTGTACCTGTGGTTCCGTTCCCGGAATGTGAAGCTGGAGGGACACCGGGAGGAACAGAGGAGGAACGGGGAAAAAAGAAGAATTATTTATGTGGTTCAGACGATATGTCTGCTGTTTTTGTTCCGCTTTGGAATGCAGCTTCAGGTGAATGGAGCGTGGATTGTTGATGAATATGAATATGGACGTATCGACTGGTTTTCGACGGCAGACAATCTTTTCATCTTCCTGTTTCCAATCCTGTTCTCCGCAGCAGACCTGTTTCTGACTCTCCGCAAAAAAGAATGGGAGGGAGGAAGTGTCAGAATCTGTTTTCTCCTTCTGAACTGGGCCGCGCTTCTGCTGGGAGCGGCATCTGCCCTGAACATCTATCTGGCCATGCAGGCGTTTGTTGCGGGATAGGCTGCACGTGTACGCCGCGTCATCCGCATAAGATGGTTCCTTGCCTGCCCCTTTCGTTTCTGGTATCATAAGACAGACAATCTTCGGGAAAGAAAGGCGGGAAGTGAAACGTGAGGCAGGAAGTACAGGAAACAAGAATCCTTCTGGTGGAGGATGACCGTTCTATCTGCGGGATGGTATGCGACTATCTGGAGGGAGAGGGCTATCGTGTGGAAGCCTTTTATGACGGCAGAAGCGCCATTCGGGCATTTCCCGACAGACAGGGGGACGTACTTGCCCTGATCGATCTGATGCTCCCGGATGTGGACGGCATGGAGGTGATCCGCTCTTTCCGTCAGACGAGCACCATTCCGATCATCATCATAACGGCGAAGGATGACGATGCGGATAAGGCCATGGGGCTGAACCTGGGGGCGGACGATTATGTGGTGAAGCCCTTTTCCCTGATCGAGCTGGCGGCACGGATCCGGGCCAACATCCGCAGAGCCACACAATATGACGGAGGCGGACAAGAGACCGTCAGGCTCGGGGATCTTGAAATCGATGCTGCAGGCCGCAGGGTGTGGCGGGACGGAATGCGGATCGAACTGACCAGGACGGAATTTGACCTCCTTTTTCTGATGGCATCCAACCTCGGGCGGGCCTTTTCCAAAGAAAATCTGTATGAGGCTGTCTGGAAGGAGCCTTACTATGGAAATGAAAATGTGCTGAACACCCACATGAACCGGCTGCGCGCTAAGCTGAAGGATCCAAAGAAGCCCGGGCAGGAATATATCAGAACGATCTGGGGAATCGGCTATCGTGTGGAAGCGCCTGCCGACGCTTCTGAAGGGAGGAAGTCATGACCTTTTTTCTGTTTGCGGTCTGCATCGTGCTGGGCCTGCTGGTTATCCTGCAGAAGAGACAGTATGTGCGTCTGAGCCGGGAACTTCAGTATATGGACGAGCGTCTGAGGCAGATCGCAGATGCGGACGGCCGTTCTCCCATTCTGGTGCCCTCGGATCATCCTGGAATCCGGGCGCTTTCGGCGGACCTCAACCGGGTGCTGGAACGCTGGGAGAAGGACAGGGCAGATTATGAACGTGCCAGAGGTTCCATGAAGCGGATGCTGACCAATATCTCTCACGATCTGCGCACGCCGCTTACGGTTCTTCAGGGGTATGGAGAGCTTCTGCAGGCGGCAGCGGGACAGGAAAACGGAGCGGCAAAGCTTTCGGAGGCTGCGGAAAAAATCTGTGAGAAGTCGAAGGAACTGGTGGATACGATGAATGCCTGGTTCAGCCTGGCGAAGCTGGAATCCGGAGACGGAAAGCTGACGCCGGAGCGGACGGACGTGACGAAGCTCTGCCATGAGGTACTGCTTTCCTGCTGTGAGCTGCTGGAGAGCAGGGGATTTCAGGTAGAACTGCAGACGCCGTCCGTTCCGGTTTTTGCCCTGGCAGATGCGGACGGACTGCGGCGGATTCTCAGAAATCTGGTGGATAACGCCGTGAAATATGCGGAGGATGGAAAATATCTCGCCCTGCGGCTTCGGGAGGAGGATGCGGCCGTATACATCGAGCTGGAGGATCACGGCCCCGGCATTCCTTCGGAGGAGAGGGAACAGATTTTTACAAGGGCCTATACGGGCGGCAGGGGAAGCGGACTGGGCCTTGCGATTGCAAAGACCCTTGCCCTGCAGATGGGAGGGGATATCCGGGTTTTAGACGCAGAAGCCGGCGGAACACGCTTTGCGGTAACGCTTCCGAAGAAAAGTTAGAAAAAAGTGAGATTTCAGACAGAAAAAAGAGAAATCCGTTTTGTATACTGAAGACGAGGCGTGAGGGGGACATTTATTTATTGAAGCAAAGGCGCTTCGGCAAGGAGGAACAAATGGATTTTTTGATGGAAACCAGGGATCTGACCAAAGCCTGGCGGAAAAAGACGGCGGTGGACCGGGTGAATCTGCACGTCAGAAAGGGAGAAATTTACGGTTTTGTGGGCCCGAACGGGGCGGGAAAAAGCACGGTGATGAAAATGATGATGAACCTGATTCGGCCGGATGCGGGAGAAGCCCGGATTTTCGGAGAAAAGATGGGAGACGAAAGCTATGAAAGCTTCAAGCGGATCGGCTCCATCATCGAAGCACCCTGCTTTTATGAGAAAATGACGGGACGGGAGAATCTGGAACTGTATTGTGAGTATATGGGATACCACAACAGGGAACGGATCGAAGAGGCGCTTTCAGAAGTGGGACTTTCCGATATTGATCAGAAATCGGTGTCCCACTTTTCCATGGGAATGAAGCAGCGCCTCGCCATCGCGCGGGCCATCCTGACGCGGCCGGAGCTTCTGATTCTGGATGAGCCCATCAACGCTCTGGATCCGGAGGGTATCCGGGATATGCGCAGGCTGTTTGTCCGCCTGAACCGGGACTGGGGAACGACGATTTTCATTTCCAGCCACCTTCTTTCCGAGGTGGAACATATCGCGGATCGAATCGGCGTGATCGCCGGAGGGAGGCTTTTAAAGGAGATTTCCATGGAAGAGATCCATGCATACCGGACGGAATATGTGGAACTTCTGGTGGACGATGTGGCGCAGGCCGCCCGCATTCTGGAGCGGGACGGCAGATTCCCGGAGTTTTCCGTGACGGATGAAAGAACCATCCGGGTTTATGAAGCAGGCGAAATGGCCCAAAGTGGCGGAATGCCGGAAAAGGCAGAAAAGGAGCTGGCCGGACTACTGGTGACAAACGGCATCGGCCTCTATGGTATGGCACGAAAAAGGAACAGCCTGGAGGATTATTTCTTCCGGCTGCTGGAAAGCGGAGAGGAAAGCGAGGAAGGACGCCATGGAAAATAGAATGAGCCATCTGCTGCGGTTGGAACTGAAAAAATTTGACCTGAAGAAAAACATTCTCATCACCCTGCTTCTGATCCTGTTTTCCGTCCTGTTTCTCACCGTATCCCTGGTGGACAGCATGACGGATCCGGAGCAGACCAGGGACACCTTTGAAAGCACTTTTCTGGTGATCGGGATTCTAATGTCGGCCCTCTTTCTGATTGATTCCTCGATTCTCACCGTGTCCCTCGTCATCAGAGAATACACCCACAGGACCATCATCATCCTGTTCTGCTGTCCACTGAATAAAAGGAAACTCATTGCGGCAAAGCTGATCCTCATCACAGCCTTTACCACCGCATCCATGCTTGCGGGTTATCTTTGCTGCTGTGCCTGGATCATTGGTGCGGATGCGGCTTTTGACATGCTGGAAGGTTCTTTTCATGCGGCGGATCTTTCCGGCTGGATCCCTGCCGCTGCGGTCAGCATCGTATCCTGTGCCGTCCTTTCCCTGTGGCCTTTCTGTGTCGGTATCCTGAAAAAATCCGGCTCTGCTGCCATCGTCACCTCCCTTGCGGCTCTGTTTATCCGGCAGCTGGTGATCACGAAGACGCCCGGCAACCATGAAAACCTTCTTCAGCTCCTGCTTCTGACTGCTCTGACGGCGGCCGCTGTTGTCACCGTCTTTCGCCGGACGGTGACGAAGCTGGAATGAAAGCGTCCGCTTCCTGAAACCTTGCCCTGAAAATGTGTGGGAATCGTTACTATTCAGCCAGGTCTGCGCATTTACTGCGCAGACCGTACGAAAACGTATAGCGAGGAAATCTGCCCCCCCCCCTGAAATCGGGAATTGCGTAAAAAAAGGAATTCGAATATAATAAGAAGAAAAAGAAATGGAGATCGCTATGAGCATCAATATCGCAATTGACGGCCCGGCAGGGGCGGGGAAAAGCACCGTCGCCCGCAGAGCGGCCGAAAAGCTTGGATTTATTTATGTGGATACCGGAGCCATGTACCGGGCAATCGCCCTGTACCTTATCCGGCGCGGCGTGGCGCCTGAGGAGAAAGAGGAGATCGCGAAAGAATGTGCGGGCGCGGATGTGTCCATCACCTATCAGAACGGGGAACAGGTGGTCAGCCTGAACGGGGAAAACGTGAACGGGCTCATCCGTACCGATGAGGTGACGAGAATGTCCTCCGCGGCATCTGCAGTGCCTGCGGTGCGGGCGCGGCTGCTCGATCTGCAGAGGGGGCTTGCCGCCCGGCATGACGTCCTCATGGACGGGCGGGACATCGGAACCTGCATCCTGCCGGATGCGGATGTGAAGATTTTCCTCACGGCAAGCACAGCGGTGCGCGCGAAGAGAAGATTCGACGAGCTCACCGCAAAGGGGGACACCTCGGAAACGCTTGAGAGTGTGGAAGCGAAGATCGTCAAACGGGACGAGGACGACAGGAACCGGGAAATCTCTCCGCTGCGGGAAGCGGAGGACGCGGTGCATCTGGATACCTCGGACATGACCATTGAGCAGGCGGTGGAGGCGGTGCTTTCTATCTGCCGGCAGAAAGGCTGTCTGTAATGGAAGTGATTCTTGCGAAAAGCGCGGGTTTCTGCTTCGGAGTAAAGCGGGCCGTGGATCAGGTATATGAGCAGATCGAAGCCGCGGCGAAGGAGACCGATGCGAAGCCCATCTATACTTATGGCCCCATCATCCACAATGAGTTCGTGGTGCAGGACTTGGAAAGCAAAGGCGTCCGGGTGCTGGAATCGGAGGAGGAACTGGATAAGCTCACGGAGGGAACGGTGATCATCCGGTCCCATGGCGTGCCGAAGCGGATTCAGGAAAAAATTGAAAAGAAGGGGCTTTCCTGTATCGACGCCACCTGTCCGTTTGTGAAGCGGATCCACAGAATCGTGGAGAAGGAAAGCGCGGCGGGGAAAAAAATCGTCATCATCGGAAACGCCGGGCATCCTGAAGTGGAAGGCATCATGGGCTGGTCGCTGACCCCTGCGGCCGTGGTTGAGTCGGCGCAGGAGGCCGCTCAATTTTCCTCAAAAGAGGGAGAAAAACTGTGTATTGTGTCGCAGACGACATTTAACTACAATAAATTTCAAGAATTAGTTGAAATTTTTCACAAAAAAGGTTATGATATTAGTGTTGTGAATACTATCTGTAACGCAACTGAGGAGAGACAAACTGAGGCAAAGGATATTGCAGCTAAGGTCGATGCTATGATAGTGATCGGTGGAAAGCACAGTTCCAATACCAGGAAGCTGTACGAGATCTGTTCCAGGGAATGTGCTCACACCTGTTTGATACAGACACTGGATGACTTGCATTTAGAACTGCCGGAAGCTGTCCGCCTGGTAGGTATTACAGCCGGAGCGTCTACCCCGAATAAATTAATCGAGGAGGTTCAAAATTATGTCAGAGTTAACTTTTGAACAAATGTTGGAGGAATCATTAAAAACCATACATGCCGGTGAGGTTGTGGAAGGCACAGTCATCGACGTGAAGCCTGAAGAAGTGATCCTTAACATTGGGTACAAGTCTGACGGAGTTCTTACCAGAAACGAGTACACCAACGATTCCAGCGTTGATATGACTACTGTCGTGAAACCCGGAGACAAGATGGAAGTTAAGGTTCTGAAGGTCAATGACGGAGATGGACAGGTAATCCTTTCCTATAAGCGTCTGGCGGCCGACAGAGGAAATAAGAGAATCGAGGAAGCCTATAACAGCCATGAGGTTCTGAAGGCAAAGGTAACGCAGGTGCTGGAAGGCGGCCTGAGCGTGATCGTGGACGAGGTGAGAATTTTCATCCCCGCCAGCCTGGTTTCCGATACTTATGAGAAGGATCTCGGCAAGTATGCGGGACAGGAGATTGAATTCGTAATCAGCGAGTACAATCCGAAGAGAAGAAGATATATCGGTGACCGCAAGCAGCTCATTCTTGCGAGAAAGGCTGAGATGCAGAAGGAGCTCCTGGAGAGAATCCATGTGGGCGATATGGTGGAAGGCGTTGTCAAGAACGTGACTGACTTCGGCGCTTTCATTGACCTGGGAGGAGCGGATGGACTGCTTCACATTTCCGAAATGTCCTGGGGCAGAATCGAGCATCCCAGGAAGGTATTCAAGGTTGGCGATAAGGTAAAGGTTCAGATTAAGGACATTAACGGAACGAAGATCGCGCTTACCATGAAGTTCGAGGATGCAAATCCCTGGAGAAATGCGGCTGAGAAGTATGCGGTAGGCAACGTTGTGACCGGAAAGGTTGCGAGAATGACCGACTTCGGCGCATTTGTTGAGCTGGAGCCCGGTGTGGACGCTCTGCTTCATGTTTCCCAGATCGCGAAGGAGCATGTGGACAAGCCCGCTGATGTTCTGAAGACCGGTCAGGAGATCACCGCGAAGGTAGTGGACTTCAACGAAGCCGACAAGAAGATCAGCCTGAGCATTAAGGCGCTGCTCGCTCCTGAACCGAAGGAAGTGAAGGAAGAGACTGTGGAAAAGGAATCTGATGCAGATGTGGTTTCCGTAGATATTGACGCGGTAATTGCACAGCAGGGAGAAGATGCTGAATAAGCCACAGGGCAGCAATTTGAGAAAACCGAGGGGATACGGGATAACTACCGTATCCCTTTTTTTGTGATTGGCCCGGCAGGCGGCATTTGTTCTGTCCGGATGCTTGTGGTCCGGGCTGCGGCTGAATGGGGAAGGAGCCGTTATATGAAAAGAAAGATTCTTTATCTTGTCATTCTTGCTGCCGTACTTATCTGTATCTGGCTTGCGGATGAAGGAAGCGAACCGCTGGTGCTGAAGGGTACGGATCTGGAGCAGCAGGAGGGAGTCAGCGACTACACGGGACTGATCGGAATTGACGACACGTCACAATATTATGGCCTGTTCGCAAGGACGGATGATTATGTGTTAAACAGGGGCAGTTATACGATCCGGCTGGAGTATTCCGCTACGGATACGAAAAATATTCTGGAAGTGTGGGATAATGGGACGAAAATTGCCCAGTGGAATCTGGAGAGTACAGACGGAGCGGAACTGACGAAGGATTATCCATTTACGCTGGAGAAGGATTCCCAGCAGCTTCATATCCGGATCTATTTTTCCGGTACGGGCAGCATCACGCTGCGGACCCTTTCTCTTGTGCCGGAGGGAACTTTTTACCGGGACGCCCAGTTCCTTGCCGTGCTGGCAGTTCTGCTCGCTGTGACGGCCATGCTGCTGGATGGATACTGGAAGAAACATCCTGTAAGCAGGGAGAGAAAGCTGACCTTCCTCATTCTTGCCGGCCTGTGCCTGTATGCGTCCGCGCCGCTGTTCATCCAGTCGTTTAAGCAGGCGGATGACCTCTGCTATCATCTGCTGCGCATCGAAGGGATCAAGGACGGGATTCGGGACGGTCAGTTCCCGGTGGTCATTTATCCGGAGGCGCTGTCTGGAAATGGATATCTGAACAGCATGTATCCTTACCTGTTTCTGTATATACCGGCGTTTCTGCGTCTGTTTGGCGTTTCCCTGGCGATGTCCTACAAATTTCTGATTCTGCTCGCCAATATCGCCACAGTGGCGTTGACCTGGAAATCATTCCGCATGATGAAGGCGTCCCGGTATGCCTGCCTGCTGGGAACGGTGCTGTATATTCTGCTCCCTTACCGCTTCACCAATATTTATGCGCGGGGCGCTTTGGGAGAAACGCTGGCGATGACCTTTCTGCCGGTGGTGATTGCAGGCTTTTATCAGGTCCTTGTGGGGGATCAGAAAAAATGGATCTGGCTGGTTCTGGGCTTTACAGGGCTGGTGGAAAGCCATGTGCTCAGCACCGCCTATATGGCAGTGATTTTCGCGGCCTGCTGCCTGGTTTTTGTGCGGGAGCTGTTCCGGGAAAAAAGGTGGCTTTCCCTGTTGAAGGCAGCTGGGCTCACCGTGCTTTTGAACCTGTGGTTCCTGGTTCCCTTCCTTTATTTCTACCTGAAGGAGAATCTGTATACGGAGTCTCTGGACTGGAGCGGCTACAGTGAGTATTCCATCAACGCCGCGTTTCTGCTGGATACCTTTCATACGAACGGATACCGGTTCCTGTCGCTGGGGCTGCCGGTGCTGGGGCTTGCGGCGGTTTGTGTACTCTGGATTTTTGTGGAGAAGAAAGAGGAGGCTGTGGGAAAATCCATGGCGTGGAACAGGGAAAACCGTTTTCTTACTTTTCTGTTCTGGATGGCCTGTGTGCTGAGCTTCCTGGTGACAGGCTATTTTGGAAGCAGAAAGCTGATGGAGCTGCTTCCTGTGCTGGCACCTGCATTTCGCACCATCCAGTTTCCCTGGCGGCTTCTGGCGCCTGCGGGAGTTCTGTTTATTTTCGCCGGTGCCGTCTGGCTCTCCCGTTCCCGGGTGCTGTATCCGTACCGAAAGCTGATTTTTGCTTTTCTGGTCGGCGTGAATCTGCTGACCTGCCTGAATCAGCCTTCCAATGAGAACAATTTTTCTTATCTGGAGTATGACGATACCACTACGGTCGGGCATCAAGATAAGATTATCGGCATTCCAAAATCGGATGCAACCATAGTCTATCCTTACGAATGGAGAATCGACGCGCTGGCGGATGATAAGCTGACGGCGGATCTGCAGCTTTCCGACGCGGAAAAAGTGACAGTGGTGGAGTATGAGAAGGACGGAACAAAGGCAACGCTCACCTATCAGACGGAGGAAGAGGGACAGTATGTGGACTTTCCGCTTCAGAATTACCTGGGCTATCGGGCAGAGGATGAGAATGGAAAGGAACTGGATGTGAGCTACGGAAATAATTACCGCGTCCGGGTTTCCCTGACGGCTGGCGGAGAACACACCATTCATGTGTATTACAGCCAGCCGGTGATCTTCCGTATTTCGCAGGCGCTTTCCCTGCTGGGCCTCCTTGGCTGCATCGCTGGTTATGTTTTCAGAAGGTGTGCAAAAAGGTGGGCCGCATAGGCAGACAGCAGGGAAGGGTTTTCCAGAAAAGCGCTGTTGGCTTCAAAAAAGCCTTCCCGGAAAGGGGCGGACTGTTTGGCAGTCTGCCCTTTTTGCGTGGAGCGAAGGGAAGGCTGCCTCCCGGAAGTCTGAGCGCCGGAGGGCTGTTTCCCGGATGGCAGCTTTCCGGAAGCCGGTCTGTCCGGAGTCTGCCGGAAAAAGACCGGCGCAAACAGAGTCTCCTCAGAAGAGGAGGCCTTCGTGCTGCCAGAAAGGAACAGGGGAAGGAATTCTCCTGTTTTTCTGGTGTAGCAGGTTTCCGGTCTGGCGGGGACCCGGTGGGCCTTGTCCACGTAAATGGCAACGGATTTATGGATGGCATAGTCCTCGTCCGGCAGATAGGAATAGTTTTTATAATCCGGATAGAAGTATTTCAGCTCTCCGCAGAAAACGGGAACCTTGATCAGACCTGTCTCCCCGTTTCCGGAAAAGAAGATGTCATCCGCGTGTAAAGCAAGAGGGCGGGGCAGAGGAAGGGGAAAACGAACGGGAAGAAGCAGTTCTTTTTGCTCCTTTCCCGCATAGTCTGTACAGGGGGAAAGCTCCGCCTTTCCTGCCCCGGCCTGTGCTTCGGAAAGTGCCGGATAGGCCAGCATGGAAAGAACGGAGAGCATACCGAGAATATCTTCCGCATTATGAAGAAGAAGGACCTCCAGGAGCCGCTCATCCTTTTCACGCCGGTAGGTATGGTACAGTTCGATCAGCTCGCCACCCGTGAAAGGATCCTTCCTGCCGCTTCCGAGAAATTCCTCCAGGGTTTTCAGTTTACAGTTTGAAAGCTTCAGCACGTTCTTCAACGGGCTGATGCGGCGGTACAGATCCGTCTGTTCCATGGCGGATGCGGCGCACTCCAGGCCGTATTTTCTGCAGCGCGCCTGCAGAAAGGGCAGGTCAAAGGTGCTTCCGTTAAAATGGATCAGTCTTTTTTTCCCATGGATGCGTTCTGAGAAGGCTTTCAGAACGGCCTCCTCTTCGGACAGGTCCTCGGCGAGATACTGGCACAGCACAAAGCGGCCGCTTTCCATAAAAGCGGCGCCCACAAGATAGAGAAAGGCTGTTTTATGGGAGAGTCCGGTTGTCTCAATGTCGAAAAAAACGATGTCGGAAAGGTCCCCCACATAGGTTTCGGCCTGGCTTTTCAGTTGTTCCGGAATGGATTTTGTTCTTGTTTTCATACACACAATATACCACAAATTTTGTGTTTTCTGTAGTATTTTGGATAAATTTAAGGTATCATATTGATAATCTGTATCGATTGTGAAGGGGAGACGGTCTTGCGGCCAGCGTCGCACGGGCCGACATCTTCCGGAAACGGCGGATACAGAAAAAAGAAAGGAAAGAGGGAAGTATATGGCGAAGGCGAAGTTGACATTCATGGGCGGCGTTCATCCGTATGACGGCAAAAACCTTTCCAAAGACAAGCCCATAAAAACAGTTCTTCCCAAGGGAGATCTGGTATATCCGCTGTCGCAGCATATCGGCGCTCCGGCGAAGCCCATCGTGAAGAAGGGGGACCATGTCCTGGCCGGCCAGAAGCTGGCTGAGGCGGATGGCTACATGTCGGTACCTGTCTTCAGCAGCGTCTCCGGCACCGTGAAGGCCATTGAGCCCAGACGGGTGGTCACGGGCGACAATGTGATGAGCATTGTGGTGGAGAACGACAGGCAGTATGAAGAGGTGGAATATCCTCCGGTGAAGCCTCTGGAACAGCTGACCAGAGAGGAAAAGCTGAATCTGATCAAAGAGGGCGGCGTGGTCGGCATGGGAGGCGCAGGCTTTCCCACCCATGTGAAGCTGGCTCCAAAGGACCCGGATGCGATTGAATATGTGATCGCGAACTGCGCGGAGTGCGAGCCCTATCTGACTTCCGATTACCGGAGGATGATCGAGGAGCCGGAAAAGCTGATCGACGGGTTGAAGGTGATCCTGTCGCTGTTCCCGAAGGCGAAGGGAATTCTGGCGGTGGAGGACAACAAGCCGGACTGCATCCGCCTTTTGAAGGAAAAAACACAGGGAGAGGAGCGCATTTCGGTAGTCAAGCTTCAGACCAAATATCCCCAGGGCTCCGAGCGGCAGCTCATCTATGCGGTGACGGGCCGGGCGATCAATTCCTCACAGCTTCCTGCGGATGCGGGCTGCATTGTGGACAACGTGGACACCATCGTGGCGGTGAACCGGGCGGTGCGGGAAGGAAAGCCCCTGATCAACCGGATTGTCACGGTGACGGGGGATGCGGTCATGGATCCGCAGAATTTCCAGGTACGGATCGGGACCAATTATCATGAGCTGATCGATGAGGCGGGAGGCTTTGTGATGGAGCCGGCCAGGATTGTTTCCGGAGGCCCCATGATGGGTTTCGGCATCTTCGATCTGGACGTGCCCACCACGAAAACGGCGTCCGCCCTCCTGT
>UQVK01000009.1 GCA_900544445.1 uncultured Lachnospiraceae bacterium | reverse complement strand
AAAAAAGGGCGCCGGAAGGCGTCTGGTTGGAATAACAGTTTATAAGTTTAACCTGACCCTGGATACTTATCCGTTTACAGTACAGAATGATTTGATCTATATTGATCAGGAAGGTAATGTGAAGAATTGGATTGAAACGGACGAATTTAAGCAGACGGCGGACTTTTTCCATACCTGCTATGAAAGAGGATATATTCCGGATGACGTGTTGTCTCCGTCATTCTCTACCTGGGATACCATGCTGACGGGTGATTTTATCTGGGTTGACGGTTGCCAGCTTTGGGGAACAGAAGAAGTCTGGCAGGAAAGAATTCCTGGTTCATCACTGGATACTATTTATCTGAATCCTGATGCACCTTCATTCCGGCCCATGTCTTTCAGAAACGATACGGCAGTATCTTCCACCAGCACGCATCCTGCAGAAGCTGTGAAATTTATGGAATGGATGTATTCTTCTCAGGAGAATTATGACCTGGTGGTTTATGGAGTAGAGGGACTGACCTGGGAAGATGGAGGAGAAGGCCTGTATAAGAAGCTGATTCCTGATTTTGAGTTTAATGCGGACTGGATGATCGGAAATATGGAATATGAGCGTTATGAAGTGGGAACGTTCGATAAATTCATTGAGATTATGGGCGTTGAGAAGCCGGACGCAGAAAACAGTGTCGTGCTGAACTTTGTATTCGATCCATCAAATGTGTCAAATGAATATGCGAACTGCCTTGCACAGGTGGAAGCGAGCGTGTATCCAATTAAGCTGGGTATTATTTCCTACGAAGAGGGATATGAAAGCGCTCTGGCCAATTTGAAAGCGGCAGGAATTGATGCGGTTATTGAAGAGTATCAGAGACAGCTTGATGAACATCTGGCAGCGCAGAACTAAACAGAACGTCAGGAGATAGAATCACAGGGGAAACTATTTCTTTATAGTTTCCCCTGTTTTGGAGGGAAAAATGAAAAGGATGGGGCTGAATGGCAATTATAAGCTGAAAAGACTGGATTTTGGAACAGATATTTCATTTGTGTTTCAGGACGATTTTTATCCGGCGGGATATCTTGATATCCAGGTTCCCGGTGATGTGCGGACGGCCCTGAGGCAGTATGGGCTGATTGACGGGTACTATCTGGGGAAAAATCTTGACGGTGAAAGATGGATCGATGAAAGCGATTGGCTTTTTGTAAAGGACTTTTACTGTGAGGAAGAGCTTCAGGAAAAGGAAAATACGCTTTGTCTGGAAGGCGTAGATACGTTAGCGGAAATATGGCTGAATGGAACATGTGTGGGAAAAACCAGAAATATGTTCCGGATATACCGGTTTGATGTGGGGGGACTGCTGAATTATGGCGGTAATAATACGCTGGCTATAAAAATTCTTTCGCCGGTAAAAAGCACAGAGGGGATAGATCGAACGGGAATCTATCCGGAAGACGATACAACCAGGATGCTTCTGAGAAAATCTCAGATGAACTGGGGATGGGATTTTTGTGGGCATTGTCTGACGACAGGAATCTGGAAAGGGATATATCTGGACAGCAGATCACATGCTGTTCTGAAAAAGGTTCATTTCAGAACAGTACGTATTGAGGATGGCAGAGCAATTTTGGAAGCGGATGTTTCGGCGCAGACATACAAAAATGAAAATGGAAGGCTGGAAGCGGAAATTCTGTTTTTCTGGAAAAATGAACTGGTTGCCAGAAAAAATGCAGATCTGGGTAAAATGGAAATCGTGATTCCTGAACCGCATTTATGGTGGCCGCGGCCGTATGGAGAAGCTGCGTTGTACGAGGTTGCTGTCATTTTGTATGAAAATGGATGCAAGGTAGATGAACGGACGCTGAATTTTGGTATCCGGACAGTGGTTCTCCATCAGGAAAAGATGGAGCGGGGAGGAAGACAGTTCCTTCTGGAGATAAACGGAAGGCCTCTTTTTGTGAGAGGAGCCAACTGGGTGCCGTTAAATTGTGTGTACAGTGAAATAAGAAAAGAAGACTACGATTTTTATATAAAGAGGATTTGTGAATCCAACCTGAGTATGCTTCGGGTATGGGGCGGTGGTATCTGTGAACCGGACTATTTCTTTGACCTGTGCGATAAAAATGGAATTATGATTTTTCAGGATTTTATGCTTGCCTGTGGTATTTTTCCCCAGAATGATGAATTCCTGAAGGAGGTTGAAGAGGAAGCGGCAGAGGTAATAGACTGGTATTACAACAGACCGTCTCTGGTGATGTGGTCTGCGGATAACGAATTGGACCAGGCGTACTGGTGGTATGACCTTCAGGAGCATTTCCGGGAGAATCGGGTGAATCGGGTAGGCATTCAAAATGCGGTTAAGAAGGAAGATCCGTACAGACCGTTTCTGGTCAGTTCACCCTGCAGCCCATATGAAGAGGAAGAAGGCGGAGATGATCCCAATTCTCCGCTGCAGGGGGATATGCATGTATATCTTACCCGTTTTGATCGGGAAAGTGAGTACTATTATAAGAAGCTGCTGGAATTCGAACCGAGGTTTATGAGTGAATATGGATTCAGCAGCCTCCCTGTGGAAGAGTCTTATTATGTTTTCAATTTCTTTGGCGAAAAGCTGGATTTATCCAGAAATCCATGGCTGGGAGAATTGTCCTGGATGGCAGAAGTCGGAGAGAAGGGAACAGAAGAAGAGATTATCTATCTGACTCAGTATACGCATGCACAGGCATTGAAATACTGGATTGAATATTTGCGTTCCCTGAAAGGGGTTTGCGGGGGATCTCTGTACTGGAAATTTAACGATCCGATTGCTCCGAATCGGGAGAATATGCTTTTCCCCACGATGATGTCTGCGATTGATTTCATGCGGCGGCCGAAGCTGGCTTACTATTATGCGAAGAGAGCCTATGAGGATGTGATCCTTGCCTTTCGCGAGGAAGCAGAAGGCTTGGGAGTATACGGATGTAATGAGACACTGAGAGGATATTCGGGCGAACTGACTGTATCTGCATTTTCCTGGGGAGGAGAAGTGCTTTGGCAGAAGGGAGCGAAAGCAGAGATAGAAGCAGATGCAGCAACGAGGCTGATGTTGATTGATCGGAAGACAGTGGATCAGCTGGAACCTGAGAAAGCCTTTATCTATGTGGAGCTGGAAATGGATGGAAGAAAACTGGAAAACCGTTTCATGCCGCTTCAGATAGGGGATTTTAATCGGGTGCAGATGCCGGAGGCAGAGTTGAAGATTTCTGTTTCGGAGGCGGGGGATAACAGAGTTCTTGTCATTGTGGAAACAGACAGTTATGTGCAGGACGTCATGCTGTCTGTTCAGGATGAGGATGTATTCTTTTCAGATAATGCGTTCTGCCTGAATGCCGGCAGCCGGAAAAACTGCTGTCTGTATTTTGAAAAAGGAAATATTCACGGAAAACGCCTTCAGATAAAGGCGTGGAATGCAAAACCACAGGTGATCATGCTTTAGGGAGAAGAAGGGATGAAATACAGGTTTTGTCTGAAAGACATAACGGACAAGGAAAAGGAAGCGTTCAGGCAGCTTGCTGATCTGCTCAGAGTAGAGGAAAGCGTGGAAGGGGAAGGCACGCTTTCGGATGAGGTCAGGATCCTCAGATTTGAAAAGGGAAGCGGACTCGCGTGCCTGAAAGAGGGGAAAATATGGACGATACGGTATGGTGAGGAATGCGAAAAATGGAGAGGGTTTGGAAGAGCGCTGGAAGAAGAAGGAAGCTTTTCGGAAAACGGAGGAATAGACCTGCAGGTAATGTTTGACTGTTCCAGAAATGGCGTCCTTACAATCGAAGCAATCAGGCAGATGATACGCCATCTGGCTCTTATGGGCTATCGGGCGGTACAGCTTTATACAGAAGATACCTATTGTATCGAAGGGGAACCTTATTTTGGATATCAGAGAGGGAGATACAGCAGGGAAGAACTTCAGGAAATAGACCGCTACGCAGCTCTGTTTGGAATAGAAGTGATTCCATGCATTCAGACGCTGGCTCATCTGGAACGGGTTCTGCACTGGCAAACGTATGAGGATATCAGAGACTGTGAGTATATTCTTCTCGCAGAAGAAGAGAAGACGTATGAGCTGATAGATAAGATGTTTGCGGCTATGTCTGAGGCGTTGACGAGCAGGAGAATCAATATCGGAATGGATGAAGCACACGCGCTGGGACTGGGAAAGTATCTGGAAAAGCATGGTTTTCAAAAGCGGATGGATATCATGCTGAATCATTTTCAACGTGTCTGGGAGATTGCCCGCAGATATGGGTACCGTCCGATGATGTGGAGCGATATGTTTTTCCGGCTTGCATGTGGAGGAGAATATTACGCAGGAAAAGTTGACCTGAGCCTTGAGGTGGCAGACAGAATACCGAAGGAACTGACTCTGGTTTATTGGGATTATTATTCGTTGGAAACGGACAGGTATGATGAGATGCTAAGCAGTCATAAACTGCTTACGGATAATATCGCGTTTGCCGGTGGTGTGTGGACATGGACAGGGTTTTGCCCAAATTCTTTTTACAGCCGCCGGATTGCGCCTGCTGCATGGCAGAGTTGCAGCAAGAATGGAATTGACACGATTATAATTACCGCATGGGGCGATGACGGGACGGAAACATCTCTGTTTTCAGCTCTTCCCGGACTGCAGCAGTGGGCTGAGCTTTCCTATGGAAAAGGATCGAATGAGGATATGCTGGAAAAGCGTTTCGCAACCTGTGTGGGGGCTTCGTATTCGGCTTTTCTGGAACTGGGAAGGCCGGTGCTTACCCCACATAATCCGGACCCGGGAAGATGTGGCGTGAGCCCTGTGAAATATCTGCTTTATCAGGATGTTTTGGGGGGATTGTTCGATGCACATGTTTCTGAAGAATATGGGAAGCACTTTGAAGTGTGTGCCCAAAAACTGTCGGAGCTGAAAGGCGCGGCGGGCGGATATGGATATCTGTTTGAACTGGAGGAAGAGTTGTGCAGACTCCTGGCCGATAAAAGTGTTTTTGGAATTCGAGTGCGTAAGGCATACGCGGAAGAGGACGGGAAAAAACTGAGAGAGCTTGCGGAAAACTGTCTTCCGCAAATGAAGGAGAGCGGAGAGCGTTTTCTGAGGAAAGTTGAACAGCGCTGGCAGAAGGAAAACAAAGTATTTGGTCTGGATGTAATACAGATACGGATGGGCGGCCTGTTACAGCGTATGTCGTTTGCTTCAAAAAGGCTTCTTGCCTATTGTGATGGAACGATAGAAAGACTTGAAGAACTGGAAGATGCCGTTCTGCCTTTCCGTAAGGAGGAAGACATGGCGCCTCCGGCATGGAGAGATACTGTTTCAGGCTGTAATGTATGAAGCCGGCAGCGAATTGAAAAGATTATGGAAAGGAGCACAGGGGCGCATGGAACTGACACAACACATGCGGGAAAAGCTGGAAGAAGACTGCGGCCGCATCCAGGACAGGGAAATTGAAAAACTGTACCGGAGCTGCTTCAAATGCACATGGGAAACAACGCTCAGCCTGGAAGAAACGGAAAAGACCTATATCATAACAGGCGATATTGAGGCAATGTGGCTCCGGGACAGTTCCATGCAGGTTTTGCCCTATTTGAGACATCTCGGGGATGATACGGTGAGTCGGGCTGTCAGAGGATTGATCCGGAAACAGGCGGATCTGATTTTGATCGATCCGTATGCGAATGCATTCAACAGAAATGGGGATTTTGCCTGTTATAAAAAAGATCATACAAAGATGGGGCCATATATCTGGGAGAGAAAATACGAGGTGGATTCCCTTGCTTTTCCGATTTTCCTTCTGGAGGCCTATTATGAAAAAAGCAGAGATGATACCATTCTGACAGATCGGATTCTGCAGGCGCTGGAAACGGTTATCGAAGTCTGGAAGAAGGAACAGAACCATGCGGCAGAATCGGACTACAAGTTTGAGCGGGACAGCGAAAGCATTACAGAAACACTGGAAAATGAAGGAAAGGGATCACCCGTCGGCTATACGGGGATGACATGGTCCGGTTTCCGCCCAAGCGATGATGCCTGTCAGTATCATTACCTGGTGCCGTCCAACATGCTTGCCGTCAGTGTGCTCAGGGGGCTGGAAAAGCTTCCTTTGTCTGAAAATCTTAAAAAACGAGCGGCGGAGCTGGCAGACGAGATTGCAGGCGGGATCCGGAAGTATGCGGTGGCAGAGGGACCGTCAGGAAAAGGCATGTATGCGTATGAAACGGACGGTCTGGGAAACTTTAATCTGATGGATGACGCGAATCTCCCCAGCCTTCTTGGCGCTCCCTGGTATGGATTCTGTGAAACAGATGATCCGCTGTATCAGGAAACGAGAAAATTTTTGCTGAGTCCTGAGAATCCATACTATTTTCAGGGAAAATATGCGGCCGGAATCGGAAGTCCGCATACACCGGATGGATATATCTGGCATATAGGGCTGATTGTACAGGGACTTACCGCGTCGAATGATTCGGAAAAAGCTGCAATATTGGAGGCACTGAAAAACACCAACGCCGGGACCGGGCATATGCATGAAGGATTTGACCCGAATGATCCCGGGCGTTTCACCCGGCCATGGTTTGCCTGGGCGGATTCCATGTTCTGTCTGTTGGTGGAGGACTATTACCATCTGTAACTGCCTGCCCACAATAATTCTGCCTGCCTACAATAATTCTGTAAAAACTTGACAGGAATTGCAATAATTGTTAACATATCCGTAACAAATAAAGTCTTTCTGCTGCCAGGCGGAAAGCGTGTACATGAAACGGTTATGGACAGATAAATTGTGGGGAAAGGACGATGAAAAGGGACCGGAAAAAAGGGAGCAGGAGTACATATCGGATGGCTGCCGTTCTGGCTGCGTTCTGTGTGCTCGGAAATGGCACCGTGGCGTTGGGGGCACCTGTGTCGGACGAGGAGCAGCTGACCGCAGGAGTCGGGCAGATTCTGGATTCTCTGCCGGAATCGGAAGATGTGGACAAAGAGGAAGCCGGGGAGCAGGATGATAAACTGCTTCAGGATGGAAAGGCCGGAGAGGCGGAAGCGGAGAAAAACGGGGCCGCTGAGAAAGCGGATGCGGACAACGCTGACGGGACCGAAGACTCTTTTGGGGATCAGCTTGTGATGACTGCCGTATCGGATGTGCTGAATGTCCGAAGCGAACCTTCAGAAGATGCGGAAAGAGTGGGATATCTTTATGCGGACTGCGGAGGAACCATTTTGGAGCGGAAGGATGGCTGGACAAAGCTGGAATCCGGGGAACTGGTCGGCTGGGCAAAGGACGAGTACCTTCTGTTCGGCGAGGATGCGGTGGAAGAGCTGGAGGATGTGGGAAGGCTTATCGCCCGTGTGACGGGAGAGACGCTGCGCATCCGGAAGGAGCCGTCTACAGATGCGCAGGTTTATGACCTGGCCGCACAGGGAGATGCCCTGGAGGTGGTCAATAAGGTACAGCTTCACTACAGCGATGGAATCGAGCTGGATGCCGAATGGGCTGCTGTGGATTACGAAGGGGAGACCGGATATGTGTCTTCCGAATACATTGAGATTGATTTTGAATACGACCACGGAGAAACGCTGGAGGAAGTCGCTGCCAGACAGCAGGCTGCGGAGGAAGAGAAAGCGTCGGCGGACTCCGGGGCCGGAACCGGAAGCCAGCCTTCCCCTGGACGCCAGAATGCGGGAAGCATACCGGCAGGAACCAGTGATGCGACCCTGCTCGCAGCCCTGATTCAGTGCGAAGCAGGAAATGAGAGCTACGAAGGTCAGCTTGCGGTGGGAGCCGTGGTTGTGAACCGGGTAAAAAGCGCATCCTATCCGGATACGGTGTCTGATGTAATCTTTGCATCCGGACAGTTTACCCCGGCAGGAAGCGGAAAAGTTGCCCGCCTGATCGCAAATGGAAACATTTCTTCAAGCTGCATACAGGCAGCAAACGAAGCGCTCTCCGGCGTGACGAATGTGGGAGGCGCCACACATTTCCGCAGAGCGGGCGGCCGCGACGGTATTGTGATCGGAAATCATGTGTTCTGGTAAAAGAAAAGGGAAGGTAATCCTTTCCTTTTCTTTTTCTTTACATTTCCGGAGGCAGAAAAAGATTGAATATCTTTTTTTGATATAGTATGATGAGAAAAAGCCGTACCGTCGGCGGAAGGTGAGGTGAAGAATATGAACCAGATCATTTTCTGGCTTGTTCTTCTGGTCGTTCTGGTTGTGATTGAAATCGCCACACTTGGGCTGACCACAATCTGGTTTGCGGGAGGCGCGCTCGTGGCACTCATCGCGGCTGCGTTTGGAGCGCCGCTGTATTTTCAGGTCGCGCTTTTTATTGCCGTATCCGCTGCCCTGCTTTTCTTTACCAGACCTCTGGCAGTCAGGTATTTCAACAATGACCGGGTGAAAACCAATGCGGAAAGTCTGATTGGGAAGAAGGCTGTGGTGGAGGAGGAGATAGACAATCTGAAGCCAACCGGACTTGTGAATGTGAAGGGGCAGGAGTGGACGGCGAGAAGCACGAATGATGATGTCGTGATTCCGAAGGGAAAAGTGGTGTTTATCTGTGCAATCAGCGGAGTGAAGCTGATTGTGGAGGAGAGAAAGGAAGGGGAATGAGATGGGACCGATTATTCTGTTAATTATTTTGATACTGATTATCCTGCTGCTGGCATCCTGCATCAAGATTGTACCCCAGGCACAGGCCTATGTGGTGGAGCGGCTTGGCGCTTATCAGGGGACTTGGAGCGTGGGACTGAAGGTAAAGCTTCCCATTATTGACAAGGTGGTCAGGAAGGTCAACCTGAAGGAGCAGGTGGTGGATTTTGCACCGCAGCCGGTAATCACCAAGGATAACGTGACCATGCGGATCGATACGGTGGTATTCTTCCAGATCACGGATCCCAAGCTGTACACCTACGGCGTGGAGAATCCGATCATGGCCATTGAAAATCTGACGGCCACCACGCTGAGAAACATCATCGGCGATCTGGAGCTGGACCAGACGCTGACCTCCAGAGAGACCATCAATACCAAGATGCGTGCGTCTCTGGATGTTGCCACGGATCCCTGGGGAATTCGGGTGACGAGAGTGGAACTGAAAAACATCATTCCTCCGGCGGCCATTCAGGACGCCATGGAAAAGCAGATGAAGGCGGAGCGCGAACGGCGTGAAGCGATTCTGCGCGCAGAGGGCGAAAAGAAATCCACGATCCTTGTTGCGGAAGGCAAAAAGCAGTCCGCCATTCTGGAAGCGGAAGCGGAGAAGCAGTCCGCGATCCTGCGGGCGGAAGCTGAAAAGGAGAAGATGATCCGCGAAGCGGAAGGTGAAGCGGAAGCCATCCTGAAGGTGCAGCAGGCGACGGCCGACGGTATCCGGTTCATCCGGGAGGCTGGAGCTGACGAGACGGTGCTTAAACTGAGAAGCCTGGAAGCCTTTGAAAAGGCGGCGGATGGCAAGGCGACGAAGATCATCATTCCTTCCGAGATTCAGAATCTGGCCGGCCTTCTCGCATCTGCAAAAGAGGTGCTGAATTCCTGACGGATCAGGATGGCATCGGGTTTTCAAAACGCTGGAAGCATAAAGGGAACAGAAGAAACTGACGGGGGTTCTGCATCGACGGCTGATGTGGAACCTCTTCATGGTGATAGAAGAGAGGTAAGTAAAATGGATTTAAAGGGACGTCATTTTTTAAAACTGCTGGATTATACGCCGGAGGAAATCGAATACCTGCTTGACCTCGCGGCGGATCTGAAGGAAAAAAAGAAACAGGGGATTCCGGTGGATGTTTTTCGCGGAAAGAACATCGCTCTGATTTTTGAAAAAACGAGCACGAGAACCCGCTGCTCCTTTGAAGTGGCGGCCCATGATCTGGGACTTGGAACCACCTATCTGGATCCGTCAGGCTCCCAGATCGGTAAGAAGGAGAGCATTGCGGATACGGCGAGGGTTCTGGGAAGGATGTATGAGGGAATCGAGTACCGGGGCTTCGGTCAGGACATCGTGGAAGAGCTTGCCGCTTATGCGGGCGTTCCGGTATGGAACGGACTGACCAACGAATTTCATCCCACTCAGATGCTGGCGGACCTTCTGACCATCCGGGAGCATCTGGGAAGGCTGAAGGGCGTGAAGCTGGTGTACATGGGCGACGCCAGATATAATATGGGAAATTCCTACATGGTAGCCTGTGCCAAGATGGGCATGCATTTCACAGCCTGTGCGCCCGGATCCTATTTCCCTTCTCAGGCGCTGGTGGAGCAGTGCAGGCAGATCGCCGCACAGACGGGCGCTTCCATCACGCTGACGGAGGATGCCATGGAGGGCACCAGGGATGCGGATGTGATCTGTACGGACGTATGGGTTTCCATGGGTGAGCCGGACAGCGTATGGGAAGAGCGCATCGAACTTCTCAGCCCTTATCAGGTGAACCGCCGCATCATGGAAAACGCGGACAACGGAAAGGCGGGAAGTACGATTTTCATGCACTGCCTGCCTGCCTTCCATGATCTGAAGACCACCATTGGAAAGGAAATCGGGGAAAAGTTCGGCATCAGCGAGATGGAGGTGACGGACGAGGTATTTGAATCTCCGGCTTCCGTGGTGTTCGACGAGGCGGAAAACCGGATGCATACCATCAAGGCTGTCATCGCTGCAACGCTGGGATATCAGGGATGAGCCGGGAGGTCGCAACTTGAGGAAAACGGAAATCCTCACGCTGCTTCGGGAAAGCGCGGATTATCTGTCCGGACAGGAACTGTGCGGCAGGCTGGGCGTTTCCAGGACAGCGGTGTGGAAAATCATCAATCAGTTAAAAGAAGAAGGGTATGAGATCGAGGCGGTGCAGAACAGAGGCTACCGCCTGCTCTCTTCTCCGGATCTGCTGGGAGAAAGTGAAATCAAAAGCCGCCTGCACACCGGATGGGCAGGGAAGAACCTGATCTTTCACCCCGTAACGGGCTCCACCAACATCGACGCCAAGGCAGCCGCTGAGGAGGGGGCGCAGGAAGGAACGCTTGTGGTCACGGAACGGCAGGATGCGGGAAGAGGAAGACGGGGCCGGGGCTGGTTTTCTCCGGAGGGCTGCAACCTTTATTTTACCATACTGCTGCGGCCTGGATGTGCGCCGGATCAGGCATGTACGCTCACGCTGGTCATGGCGCTGGCAGTGGCGCAGGCGGTGAGAGAGCTGGGGCTGGATGCCGGGATCAAGTGGCCCAACGATGTGGTGATCGCCGGAAAAAAGGTATGCGGCATTCTCACGGAGATGAGCGCAGAACCGGATTTTATCCATTATGTGGTCATCGGTACGGGCGTGAATGTGAATCAGGAAGCCTTTCCGGAGGAAATCGCCGGGACTGCCACTTCCCTGCGGATCGAGAAGGGAGAGCGCATTGCCAGGGCCGGGCTGCTCGCTTCGGTGATGGCGCATTTTGAGAGCGCCTATGAGACCTTCTGCGCCACATGGGATCTGTCCGGGCTGGCGGCGGATTATGAAAGTCTGCTTCTGAATAAGGACAGACCGGTACGCGTGCTGGACCCCAAAGGGAATTTTGAAGGAACGGCGAGAGGAATCAATGAGAAGGGAGAACTTCTCGTAGAGCGTCAGGACGGCAGGCTGGAGTACGTGTATGCCGGGGAGGTTTCCGTCCGGGGCGTTTACGGATATGTCTGAGAAGGGCTGACGGAAAGAAAGAGCCGCCGCAGGCGGTGCATGGAAAGGAAAAAGACATTGACGATGGAAGAAAAAAAGCGCGGGGAACAGACGGACCGCAGAGATGAAGCGGGACGGGTGGTACTCTGCGGAGCCAATTCCTATGAACAGAAATATTTTTTTAATCCGGATTTCAAAAAGCTGCCCCAGTCCGTCCAGGATGAGCTGCATATCATCTGTGTGCTCTTCACCGAAGAGGCGGGCGGGATATTTACCGTTCTCTTTGAGGCGGACGGCGGCGTGACGCTGGAAACGCAGGCCTCAGAGGAGGACTATCTGTACGATGAGGTGAGCGCCGGGCTTCTGCTGGGAGAGATCCGCAGAAAGAGAACGGAGCTTCTGGAATCCTTAAGTCTGTATTACCGCGCGGCGGTTCTGAAGGAGAATGTGGGAGATCTGCTGGAAGATGGCGGGGATGAATGATCCCTGCGGGATGTAATGTGCCGCCCGGTGGCGGCGGGAAGGAAATGTGGTATGATTTTAGCGATTGATGTGGGAAATACGAACATTACCTGCGGGGTTTATGACGGGAAGAAGCTGGTGACAACCTTTCGGATGATGTCGAAGACGGCGCATACCTCGGATGAGTACGGCATGAATATCCGGCAGCTTCTGATGTTTGACGGGATTACAAAGGAGCAGATTGAGGGAACGATTGTGGCGAGCGTGGTTCCCAATATCATGCACTCCCTGATTGGCGGAATCACCCGTTATCTGGAAACGCCGCCTCTGATCGTGGGGGTTGGGACCAAAACGGGAATCCGTATCGTGACGGAAAATCCGAAGGAAATCGGGGCGGACCGGATCGTGGATGCTGTGGCGGCCTATGAAAAGTACGGCGGCCCCGTGCTGGTGCTGGATTTTGGAACGGCGACCACCTACGACTATGTGACGAAGGACGGCTGTTTTGCGGCAGGAATTACGGCGCCGGGCATCCGGATGTGCGCCAAGGCGCTGTGGGAGGATACGGCAAGGCTCCCAGTGGTGGAGATCAAAAAGCCGAAGAGTATTCTGGCTCAGGAGACCATTTCCAGCATGCAGGCAGGACTGATGTTCGGTCAGATCGGTCAGACGGAATATATTGTCAACATGGTGAAGAAAGAAACGGGAATTCCGGACATGAAGGTGGTTGCTACCGGAGGTCTGGGGCGGATTATTTCTGACGAAACTGATGTGATAGATATTTATGACAGTTCTCTGACGCTGGACGGACTGCAGATGATTTACGAGAAGAACCGGAAATGATGGGAAGATTGGGAAATGTATCAGGTGATGCATTTCCCGACCCGGCTTTTCGGCGAATGGAAATGGATGAAAGGACAGGAATGGATAAGCTTCGGATCGGAAACGTGACTTTGGACAACCGGGTGATTCTCGCACCAATGGCAGGGGTAAGCGACCTGCCATTTCGTCTGCTCTGCAGAGAGCAGGGAGCGGGGCTGGTGTGCAGCGAAATGGTGAGCGCCAAGGCTATTTATTATAAAAATAAAAATACGGAAGGCCTGCTGGAAATTCATGATCAGGAGGGCCCTGTTTCCCTGCAGCTTTTCGGCAGCGAGCCGGAGCTGATGGCGCAGATGGCAAAAGAAATAGAGGAGCGGCCCTTTGCCATTCTGGACATCAATATGGGCTGCCCTGTTCCCAAGGTGGTGAATAATGGGGAAGGTTCCGCCCTGATGAAGGATCCCCTGCTGGCGGGACGGATCATTTCGGCGGTCGCTTCGGCGGTGAAGAAGCCGGTGACGGTGAAGATCCGCAAAGGCTTTGACGAGGAGCATGTCAATGCGGTGGAGCTGGCCCACATCGCCCAGGAGAGCGGCGCGGCCGCCGTCACCGTACATGGAAGGACGAGACAGCAGTTCTATGCCGGAAAGGCGGACTGGGACATCATCGCCCAGGTGAAGGCCGCGGTGAAGATTCCTGTGATCGGAAACGGGGACGTGACGGGGCCGGAGGCCGCGGAGCAGATGCTGATACAGACGGGCTGCGACGGGGTGGCCATCGGCCGTGCCGCACGGGGAAATCCGTGGATTTTCGGCCGGACGGCGCATTACCTGGAGACCGGAGAGCTGCTTTCCGGCCCCTCCGCAGAGGAACTTCGGGAAATGATCCTGCGCCATGCCGCCCTTCTGATCCAATACAAAGGAGAGCATACGGCCATTCTGGAGATGCGAAAGCATGTGGGCTGGTATACCGCGGGCTGGCCGGGCTCCTCAAAGCTGCGTGAGCGGGTCAACCGGATGGAAACCATGGAAGAACTTCGTGCGCTTTTTGGGCATGCGCCTTTTGGGCATGCGCTCTTTGAGGCGTGTACTCTTTGAGGAATGATGCGGACGTTTTCCATGTATGAAAAAGGAACGGCCGGCATACGCTGGAGTATGGAATATCTGGACGCTTATCTGATGGAAGAAAAAAAGAGAAAATTCCCCCTTCTGCCGGATTTTGGAAGGCCGAAGCGGTTTACGGATGCAGACGAGGAAGTGGAAATCACCTTCGTTCTTCTTCCTTCCCGCTGGCTGAAAAGGCCCCAAAAGCTGGAAAAGAGGCTCATCCGCATGATCCGCCGCCGTCCGCCCAGGGGACTGGTCTGGTATGAGGACGGGCTTCGGGAAAAGCTTCCGGAGCCGGCGCCGCACGCAGAGTCTCTTCCGGGACTGTTCTGGATGGCCCGTTTTTATCGGGAACAGCCCTTTCGGGAAAACCTGATCGTGCTGCTGCCGGAGCTGGAAGAGGAGGAGCCGGAGCGGCTGCTGATGCGCCAGGCGGCATGGATGCAGGAATTTCTGGGAGAGGATTATGGGAGGCTGAATGGCCTGCTGCTGGTCAGCTCCGCCGTTCCGGAGCGCGCTGGAAGCCTCTCTCTGACAGAAAATCACGCGTACTACCGCCATATTTATCAGGATACGGGCCTTCCCGTCATCGGGGCGGCGAGGCTGCCGGAATATTTCCGCAGGAAGGCGCCGGAGCGGACGCTCTGCGTGGATGCCAGAAGGGAAGGGAAGGCTCCCTTTCGATGCCTGCCGGAGAAAACGATCTATCTGGACATGGCCTCAGATGCCGGAAGGGAGCGTCTGCTTTACGCGAAGAGGCGGGATGTTTGTTACAGAAGCGCCCGGATGTACCTTGACACCTTTGTGAGAAAAAGGTATAATACGAACCGTTGTAAATAAGAGAAAATAAGGCCGCCGGCAACTGCCGTCCGGGGCTTTTGCGATGAAGGAACGAAAAACAGGAAAGGGAATGAAGATGGAAGAGAAGAAAAATATCCTTACCTATGAAGGGCTCCGCAGATATGAAGATGAACTGCATGATCTGAAGGTCGTGAAAAGGCAGGAAGTGGCACAGAAGATTAAGGAAGCCAGAGAGCAGGGAGACCTGTCTGAGAACGCGGAATATGATGCGGCGAAGGACGAACAGCGTGATATCGAGGCGAGAATTGAGGAACTGGAAAAGATCCTGAAGAACGCTGAGGTCGTGGTTGAGGATGAAGTGGATCTGGAGAAGATCAACATCGGCTGCCGCGTAAAGATCCTGGATCTGGAATATAATGAAGAACTGGAGTACAAGATTGTGGGTTCCACCGAGGCCAACAGTCTGAAAGGTAAGATATCCAATGAATCTCCCGTCGGCAAGGCGCTGATCGGCGCAAAGGTTGGAGACGTTGTGAATGTGGAAACACAGGTGGGAGTTCTGCAGTACAAAGTGCTGGAGATCCAGCGCTCCAATTAAGAGTGGAACTGGAAAAAGAGCAGGAAAAAACGGATCAGAGGTCTGCCGGAAACGGCAGACCTTTTGTGTGGCAGGGAATGATATTGTTTATCATCGGATTTTCGGGAAGATATGGGACTGCCGGACTCCGAAATGGAGTAAAAATAATTTATAAATATTTATAAATTTACAATATATAGTAAATTCTGGAAAAAGACAGTGCCGTGAATGGCCTCTGCTGGGCGCGGCACTTCAAGTTTTTCGCCAATTGTGAATATTTTGTGGGAAATTATGACCAAATTCTTAAAATATCCGAAATCCTGTATATTTTTTCAAAGAGTTGTTGCAAAATGAAAGGGAAGTAGTGTACAATAAACAAATACGAAATCTATAAGGGTCGCAAGGTAATGGAGGGATTTTAGAATGACCAAAGCACAGATCTTGAAGAAAGAAATTTTAAGCCAGTACAGAAGCGTAAGGCAGTTTGCGCTTGAGATGCAGATTCCTTACAGCACTCTGGTGACAGCATTGGAACGCGGAATTGACGGAATGGCTTATGGCACGGTAATTAAAATGTGCAACAAGTTGAACCTGAATCCGGTAGATTTCAGCTCTCTGGAAAGGGATACCACCATCAGCGAGCAGCTTCTGGAAAACAGAGTCATGCAGTATTACGTGAAGCTGAATCAGGAAGGAAGGGACAAGATCCTGGGCCTGATGGATGACTTTGTACAGATTAAGAAATATAAGGCAAAATAACGATTAAGGAGAGATTTTCATGCATTATGATTATCTGATTGTGGGAACGGGGCTGTTTGGAGCGTGCTTTGCGCATGAGATGCGAAAGGCCGGGAAGAGCTGCCTGCTGATTGACAAAAGAGACCATATTGCCGGAAATATCTACACGCAGGAGAGTATGGGCATTCAGGTGCACAGGTATGGTGCCCATATTTTTCACACCTCGGACAGACAGATCTGGGACTATGTGAGGGGATTTGCAGAATTTAACCACTATATCAATTCTCCGGTGGCCGTCTATAAGGACGAACTGTATAACCTCCCCTTCAATATGAACACCTTCAGCCGGATGTGGGGGATAAAGAGGCCGGCTGAGGCGAAGAAGATCATCGCGGACCAGATCGCCGAGCTGCATATCGGAGAACCTGAGAATCTGGAGGAGCAGGCGCTGTCACTGGCAGGACGGGACGTATATGAGAAACTGATCAAGGGGTATACGGAAAAGCAGTGGGGGAGAGACTGCAGAGAGCTTCCGGCCTTTATTATCAGAAGAGTGCCGCTCCGGTTTCGTTATGACAACAACTATTTCAATGACCCTTACCAGGGGATTCCGATCGGCGGCTATACACAGATTGTTGAAAAAATGCTGGAGGGCTGTACGGTACGCACCGGCATTTCCTACCGGCAGTTCCTGGAAGAAAATGCTTCCGCGGACAGGCCGGATACCTGGGATAAGCTGCTCTATACCGGCATGATCGACGAATATTTTGGTTTTCAGCTCGGGGCTCTGGAATACCGTTCTCTGCGTTTTGAGACGGAGGAGCTTCCGGATGAGGACAACTATCAGGGGAATGCGGTGGTGAATTACACCGAAAGAGAGATTCCCTGGACCCGTATCATTGAACACAAGCATTTTGAGTTCGGCACGCAGCCCGGCACCGTGATCACCAGAGAGTATCCGGCAAAATGGACGCCTGGAGACGAGCCCTATTATCCGGTGAACGATGAGAAGAACATGGCGCTGTATGAAAAATACCGTGCGCTGGCAGAGAAAGAAAAGAACGTTCTTTTTGGCGGACGGCTTGGCGGCTACCGTTACTATGATATGGACAAGGTTCTGCGCGCGGCGCTGGATATGGCAGAGCAGGAGCTGGCCTGACGGCGGTCCGTAACTGCCGGGCGGCCTGTTTTGTCCCTGAAAACGGAGCAGGACACAGAAAGATGGCACGAAAGGAAAAAGGGGATTGCACTTTTTTCTTTTCGTGCTATAATAATGCAGAAAAGATTTGAAATTCAAATAATTAAAAAATCAAGTAATCAGTGCTTCAAGATAAAAAGAAGCATACGTCGACGGCAGGAAAACAGGGCCCGCAGCCGCCGGCACAGGAAATGATGGAGGAAAGATTTGCGCCGAAGCGTCGCAAATCCTGCTGACGCCGAACTGGAGGTTCGGCGCGCGGCCTCAGCGTAAAACGCTTCGGCAAGGAGGAAAAAATGAACTGGGAACAGGCGAATCAGGATCTGGAGGAAAGACGGAAAAAGGCGTTCCTCGGCGGCGGGGAGGCAAAGATACAGAAGCAGCACGACGGCGGAAAGCTGACGGCGAGGGAACGTCTGGAGCTGCTGTTCGATAAGGGTACCTTTGTGGAGACGGATGCCTTTGTGGAATCCAGGATCGACGACTTTGACCTGGATAAGAGAAGAGTGCCCGGCGACGGCGTTGTAACGGGATATGGATATGTGGAAGGACGTCTGGTCTATGCGGCCAGCGAGGATTTCACCGTGATCGGAGGAACGCTCGGAGAAAGCCATTCCATGAAAATCCGCAGAATTCAGGATATGGCGCTGGAGATGAAAGCGCCGTTTGTCTGCATCAACGACAGCGGCGGAGCGAGAATCGAGGAGGGAATCGACTCCTTGAGCGGCTATGCGGGAATGTTTCTGCGCCATACGAAGGCCAGCGGCGTGATTCCCCAGATCGCGGTGATCCTTGGCCCCTGCTCCGGCGGAGCCTGCTATGCACCCGCCATCTGCGATTTTATTTTCATGGTGAAGGACACCTCGAAAATGTTCATCACCGGACCGAACGTGGTGAAGACGGTCATCAATGAGGAAACTACGGTGGAGGAGCTGGGCGGCGCCATGGTGCATGCCACGAAGAGCGGCGTATCCCATTTCACCTATGACAGCGAACAGGAATGCCTGATGGGCGTGCGTAAGCTGCTGAACTATCTTCCTTCCAGCTATGACCAGAAGGCCCCCGTCATTGTGAAGGCGGAGAAGAAGGCCCTTTCCAGGAGCTTTAACCGCATGCTGGAGCATATGGGCGGTCTGGGAAGAAAGCTGCACGGAAAAAAGGAAAAAGAAGTGAAGGAGATGGCTTCCAGAGAAGGCCTTACCCGTGACGGAGCGAACCGCAGGAAGCTGAATCCCTGTGCGCTCCTTACGGAGATCGTGCCGGATAATTCCAGACATGCTTATGATGTGAAAAAGGTCATCGACTGCGTTGTGGACTGGGACAGCTTTTTTGAGGTGCAGGAACAGTTCGCGAAGAACGTGGTGGTGGGCTTCGCCCGCATGGAAGGAAATACCGTGGGCATCGTTGCAAATCAGCCGATGGTGATGGGCGGTTCCCTGGACTACCATGCTTCTGACAAAGCAGCCCGCTTCATCCGCTTCTGCGACTGTTTCAACATTCCCCTGATCACCCTGGTGGATGTGCCCGCCTTCCTGCCCGGTACCGCGCAGGAGCATAACGGCATCATCCGCCACGGAGCAAAGATGCTTTACGCCTATTCCGAGGCGACTGTGCCGAAGATTTCCGTCATCATGCGTAAAGCCTACGGCGGCGCCTATATCGCCATGAACTCCAAGGAAATGGGCGCGGACTATGTATATGCGTGGCCCATTGCGGAAATCGCCGTGATGGGAGCGGAGGGGGCCGTGAACATCGCGTTCCGCAGAAAAATCAAGGCGGCCGCCGATCCGGAAGCCATGCGCGCTGAATGTATCCGGGAATATGAGGAACGTTTCCTCAATCCTTACGTCGCGGCTTCCCGCGGCTTCGTGGACGAAGTCATCCATCCGGAGGAGACCAGAGAGAGGCTGCTCTCTGCCCTGAAAGCCTTCGCCGGAAAGGAAGCGGCGAACCCGAAGAAAAAGCACGGAAATATTCCGCTGTAACAGTTCACTCACAACGCGGCAGGCACGGATTGACGTGCCTGCCGTTTCTGATGTATGATAATTCCGAAAACGGAAAAACTTCCTGTAAGAAGGACGGAGACTGCAGGCCTATGGCAGAAAAAGAAAACATCTATATATATCTGAAGGAAAATTTTCTGCCGGAGGGAAGGGGCGGGGAGACGGCCGCCGAAAGGAAAAGGCTTTCTCATACCCTTCTGCGAGAAGCCGCTTCCTTGTACCTGGTCCGGTGCGGCCGGATCTGCGGGGAAAACGCGGCGGAAGCGGAACGCTGGCAGCTTGAGGAAGGCCCCTATGGAAAGCCTCGTTTCGTGGAGTGCCCGGATCTCCATTTTTCCATCAGCCACAGCGGCTCCTGCTGGTGCTGCGCGTTTTCCACATCGCCCATAGGGCTGGATATCCAGGCACATGGCTTTGGAAAAGGCGCTCTGCCACAGGAAGCGGAAGGGGAGCGGCTTCGCCTTCGGATGCAGCGGATTTCCGACCGCTTTTTTCATCCTTACGAACGCCTGTGGCTTGAAAACGGCGGCGACTTTTTCGCGGTATGGGCGGCGAAGGAAAGCTATGTGAAGTACACCGGGGAAGGAATGCACAGAAGCTTCGACAGCTTTGCGGTCGCCGATGAGAACGGCCTGCTTCCCTTTGTGAAGGGAGAGGGCGCGCATGCGCAGCTGCGTAAGCTTCCCGCTCCGGCCGGTTACAGCCTCTGCCTGTGTGCAAAGCGGATGGATGAGGTTTTATTTTTATAAAGGCCTTGACGCCCGCACAATCCTGTGCTATAGTCATAGGGCGAGATAAGATTTAGGTCTTTTTTTTATGCTTAAAATCAGGTAATCACTCAGGCGGAGGTGGATAATTATGCGTACAAGAATTACACTGGCATGTACGGAATGCAAGCAGCGCAACTACAATACGACGAAGGACAAGAAGGCGCATCCGGACAGAATGGAAACCAGCAAATACTGCAGATTCTGCAAGAAGCACACGGTACACAAGGAAACAAAGTAATATCCCGTGGAAAAAACAGCCGCACAGGCTGCGGCTGCCCATGGGCGTGTGTCGCCGTGCATGTTCCTGACGGTTTCAGGCTGCCTGCGCGGCAGAATGTGAGGAAAGAATGAGCGATTCTTCAAAGGAAGCAAAAGCGGCCAAGCCTGCAAAGCCAAAGTTCTTCCATGGCGTGAAGGCGGAATTTAAGAAGATCACATGGCCGGACAGAAAGCTTCTGCTGAAGCAGTCTGTTGCTGTTGTTGCGATTTCCATCGTCATGGGAGCCATCATTGCTGTTCTTGATCTGGTTCTTCAGTATGCGATCGATTTCCTTGTAAAATAACAGTGGCGGGGTGGACATATGGCAGAGGCAAACTGGTATGTTGTCCATACCTATTCCGGTTATGAGAATAAGGTAAAGGCCAACATTGAGAAGACAATTGAAAACAGGCACCTGGAAGATGAGATCCTTGAGGTCCGTGTTCCGCTGCAGGATGTGGTGGAAATGAAGAACGGAGCCAGAAGGGTTGTCCAGAAGAAGCTGTTCCCTGGTTATGTGCTGATCAATATGGTTATGAACGACGATACCTGGTACGTGGTGAGAAATACCCGCGGCGTAACCGGATTCGTCGGCCCGGGAAGTAAGCCGGTGCCGCTTACGGAAGCAGAGATGAAACCGCTCGGCATTCAGACGGAGAATGTCTCCATCGATTTCGGTGAAGGAGATATGATCGTCGTCGTGGCCGGAGCCTGGAAGGATACGGTCGGCGTGGTCCAGAAGATTGACTACAGCAAGCAGACCGCTACGATCAATGTGGAGCTGTTCGGCAGGGAGACCCCTGTTGAGATCAGTTTCGCGGAGGTTCGTAAATCACAGTAGTTTGACGTTTGACGGAGCGATCCGTTGAGCAGTGGAAGCAGTGTCCCGGATGTGCCGGGCCATACGGAGCTTATTCCGTATGCAGAAGATGGCTGCGCCATACCACATTATATTTAGGAGGTGCCTGACATGGCAAAGAAAGTTACAGGATACATCAAGTTACAGATCCCTGCGGGAAAGGCTACCCCGGCTCCCCCGGTTGGTCCTGCGCTTGGTCAGCATGGTGTAAACATCGTTGAATTCACCAAGCAGTTCAACGCGAGAACGGCGGATAAGGGCGACCTGATCATCCCTGTTGTCATCACCGTGTACGCGGACAGAAGCTTCAGCTTCGTAACCAAGACTCCGCCTGCGGCTGTTCTTCTGAAGAAGGCCTGCAATCTGAAGTCCGGTTCCGGCGTGCCGAATAAGACGAAGGTTGCGACGATTTCCAAGGATAAGATCAGAGAAATCGCCGAGACGAAGATGCCTGACCTGAATGCGGCAAGCGTGGAAGCGGCAATGAGCATGATCGCCGGAACGGCAAGAAGCATGGGCATTGTTGTTGAGGACTGAGAAACAGACTGTTTTGTTTGAAAAAATTGGGAGCAGCACTCCGGCCCATGGCCGAAAATCAGAGAGCGCTGCGTTAACCACCAACGGAGGAATGGATAATGAAACATGGTAAGAAATATACTGAGGCTGCGAAGCAGGTAGACCGCAGTGTGGCATATGAGCCCGCTGATGCAATCGCGCTGGCCAAGAAGACCGCAACTGCAAAGTTTGATGAGACGATTGAAGTTCACATCAGAACCGGATGCGACGGACGTCATGCGGAACAGCAGATCCGTGGTGCCGTAGTTCTTCCCAACGGAACCGGTAAGACCGTAAGAGTTCTGGTTTTCGCAAAGGGAGACAAGGTGAACGAGGCGGAAGCAGCCGGAGCGGATTATGTTGGAGGAGACGATCTCATCCCGAGAATCCAGAACGAAGGCTGGCTTGACTTCGATGTAGTTGTTGCGACCCCTGATATGATGGGCGTTGTGGGACGTCTGGGTAAGATCCTTGGACCTAAGGGTCTGATGCCCAACCCGAAGGCTGGTACGGTTACGATGGACGTGACCAAGGCTGTAAACGACATCAAAGCCGGTAAGATCGAGTACAGACTGGATAAGTCCAACATCGTTCACGTTCCGATCGGAAAAGCTTCCTTCACGGAAGAGAAGCTTCAGGAGAACTTCAATGCGCTGATGGATGCCATCGTAAAGGCAAGACCCTCCGCACTGAAGGGACAGTACCTGAAGAGCATCACCCTCGCTTCCACGATGGGTCCTGGCGTTAAGGTTTCCACTGCGAAGTTTGGCTGATTCACTGAAAATGAGCATAAATATGGGGCGTCGCTTTTGGCGGCGCCCTTTTTAGCGTCTTTTCCAGACCTTGTCCGGCTGAGCTTTGGAGACGGGATAACGGAACAGCAGCGTTTTCAGCGCCTCCCAGTTGAAGGGGAACAGAGGCCAGAAATAGCTTTTCCCGCCGAAGGTCGGGGTGGTCAGGATGGAGAGCAGTACCAGGACAAGGCCTCCTGCAAATCCCCAGAAACCGAAAAATGCGGTGGCGATAATGAGGAAAATCCGGTACAGCCGGATGCCGTCCCCGAACTCCAGGCTGGAGAGCGTCAGGGAAGCGAGCATGGTGACTGCGGCATAGAACAGGATTTCCGTGGAGGCCCAGTTCAGCTCCACCGCAATATCCCCGATGATCAGTCCTCCGATGATGGACAGCGAGCCGGAAAACTGGCTGGAGCGCAGCGTCGCGGAATAGCGGAACAGATCCAGAAGAAATTCCACGGCGAACACATAGAAAATGATGGTGGGTCCGGGCAGATCCTGTGTGGACAGCAGGTTCCATTTTTCAGAAAGCTGTGGAAAATGTGCGGTCAGCAGCAAAAACAGCGGCATGAGAATGAGGCTGATGGGGATGCACAGAAAGCGCACCAGCCGGAAGTAGGTGCCCACCACCGTGCTTTTATAATAGTCCTCCGGACTCTGGGTGAACTGAAAAATGGTGCAGGGCAGGATCAGCACGGCGGGAGAGTTGTCCACAATGACTGCGACGTGCCCCTCTGTCAGAAAGCTGCAGGCCACGTCCGGACGTTCCGTCAGGAAAATGCTGGGCAGAAGATGGAACCATTTTTTCTTTACCAGCAGCTCCTCCAGACTTTTGGAACCCATGGTCAGGGCAGTGACGGGGAGGGAGGAGAGAACCTCGCGCAGCTGCTTTACCAGTCCCGGGTCGGCGGCATGATCCAGATAGGCGATTGCCACATCCGTTTTGCTTTCGCTTCCCACAGAGGTCAGCTCGAAGGTGAGTCTCGGGTCGCGGATGCGCCGCCGGATCAGGTTGGCATTGAAAAGAAGCGTCTCCACAAAACCATCCCTGGCCCCCTTCGTCACCTTTTCCGCGTCCGGCTCTGAAATGCTTCTCGCCGGATAGGTCCGCACATCCAGAAGGATTGCCTGACTGAAGCCGTCCAGCATGAGCAGGGACGGGCCGCTCAGGAGGCTGCGCAGGATGTCGTCCCAGTCGTCGGACAGGGAGGTCTGCACATATCCGATTTTGGAATCCATGTATTTCTGAATGTCTTCTATTTTCAGATTCTGTGTATAGAGAGGATTCTGCAGATCAGAAAAAATCTGCTGAAGGATTTCTACCTTCAAAAATCCGTTTACGCCAATCCAGAAACCCTTTGTTTCTCCCAGATACAGCTGCCTTGTCACCAGGTCAAAGCTTTTGCCAAGTGGCAGAAGCTCTTGTGCCTTATGGATATTTTCTTCAAGATTTGTGGATAATTTCATGAAAGTGCGCGCCTCGTGTTGATAAATGATAACTGGAAATATTATGTGCAGGAACGCGGCGCTTTATGCTTGACGAAGAAGGCTCTCATGAAGCATAATGGGAGCAACAAACGCAGCGCACGGCGGGAGATTCCGGCATGGGATGGAAGCCTGCGGCGCGGGAGGGCGGAAAATGATGCGAAGAAGAAAGAGAAAAAGAAAACTGCCCCTGTTTGGTCTGGTGCTGCTTCTGGTGGTGGTCATGGGAGTTACCCTGCTTCTGACGGGCTGGACGGTTCTGGGAGAGGAGGCCGGCCTTGAGGCGGTAGCGGTTACGGGAACGGCCATTCTGCCTCAGGAAAGCGAAGCGGAAAATGCTTCCGCTGAGAACGGAGCCACGGGAAAATATGCGGAGCTGCTTTCCAGTCCGGAGCAGATGGCTGCGCAGAATATGATACCCATTGCCCCGCAGAAGGCGGACGAGATCAGCCTCGTTTTTGCCGGGGATATCCTGTTTGACGATAATTACAGCATCATGGTGAAAATGAAAGGCCGCGCAGGCGGAGGGAGCCTGGTGGAAGCGGGCTTTGACGCGGCCATTCTGCAGGAAATGCGGGGAGCAGACATTTTTATGGTGAACAATGAATTCACCTATACCACAAGAGGAACGCCGACGGAAGGGAAGGCGTTTACCTTCCGCGCAAAGCCGGAGCATGCGGCCCTGCTTTCCGAGATGGGGGCAGATATCGTTTCCCTTGCCAACAATCACGTTTACGATTATGGAGAAATCTCCCTGCTGGATACCCTGGATACGCTGACGGCGGCCGGGATGCCTTACGTGGGGGCGGGAAGAAATCTGACAGAAGCGGTCCGTCCGGTATATTTTGTGACGGAAAACGTGAAGATCGCCTTCCTTTCCGCAACCCAGATCGAACGGATGGACAACCCGGATACAAAGGGGGCGACGGAAACTTCTCCCGGCGTTTTCCGCTGTCGGAATGTGGAGCTGCTCCTTTCCGAAGTGGAAAAGGCGAAGGCGGTGAGCGATTTTGTGGTGGTATACGTTCACTGGGGAACGGAAAGCACGACCGAACTGGACTGGGCGCAGAAGGAACAGGCGCCGCTAATCGCGCAGGCGGGGGCGGACCTGATCATCGGGGATCATCCCCATGTCCTGCAGGGAATCGAATGGATCGGCGACACCCCGGTGATTTACAGCGTGGGAAATTTCCTTTTTAATTCCAAAACACAGGATACCTGCCTGGTGGAAGTGAAGCTCGACGCACAGACCGGAGCCCTGAAAAGCTTCCGTTTCATCCCTGCCCTTCAGAAAGACTGCCGGACCAGCCTTCTGGACGGGGCGGAAATGGCGCGGGTGATCAGCCATATGCAGAGTCTTTCGTCCGGCGTGACGATCGATGCGGAAGGGTATGTGACAAAGACATCCTGACCGTTCGGGCTTTTTCAGGCCGTGAAAAACGGTTACCATTCACAGCCGCCCCACCCTCATTCGCACCCGTCGCCTCTTCGAGGGTTACAGTTCACTCCGCGCCATTCGCAAAGCCGCGCTACGCGCTCTCCGCTGCTTCGCAGTCCAGATCCAGAATGGACAACACGTGCTTACGTGCAGGCACGACGCGCGTGTTGTCCATTCTGAATCGGTTGTGAATAGTAATGAAAAAAGTTATAAAAAAGCAGAACTTTTCCTTGACGGGAAAGCGGGAATATGATATGGTAAACAAGGTTTCGGAGCGTAAGTGCGCCGGATCCTGCCGAAGACAGCAGGTACCGATTAGGTGTAAGGGTTTTAACGCCTGCCGAGGAAAGAGTTAACGTCAGTTCCCGTTTCCTTCGGAAACGGATTGATGAAACAAAAGGATGGCCCGCAGGGCCTGATATCCGTTGTTTGGAACAATTCTTCCTCTCTGTTCTTCGCAGAGAGGATTTTTTATGCGTTTACTCCTTTCGGCACTGATTTTTTCAGAAAAATCTATAAGGAGGTAAAGAAATGGCAAAGGTTGAATTGAAAGCGCCTGTCGTTGCGGAGATTTCCGAAGCGATTAAGGACGCACAGTCTGTTGTGCTTGTGGATTACCGCGGACTGACCGTTGAACAGGATACCGCTCTTCGTAAGCAGCTGCGTGAAGCCGGAGTCGCCTACAAGGTGTACAAGAACACCATGATGAACTTCGCTTTCAAGGGCACGGACTTCGAAGCACTGGCTCCCTATCTGGAAGGCCCCAGCGCTGTAGCAATTTCTTCCACGGATGCAACCGCTCCCGCAAGAGAGCTGGCTAAATTCGCAAAGACGGCCGACAAGCTTGAGATCAAGGCCGGCGTTGTGGAAGGAACCGTATATGATGCGGCGGGAATGGCTGCAATTTCTCAGATCCCGTCCAGAGACGAGCTGCTCTCCAAGCTGCTTGGAAGCATCCAGTCTCCTATCGCAAACTTCGCTCGCGTCATGAAGCAGCTGGCTGAAAAAGGCGGCGCAGGCGCATGTGAAGCTCCCGCAGCAGAAGCAGAGGCCCCCGCGGCTGAGGAGGCTCCTGCCGAGGCTCCCTCAGAAGCATAACTGCCGGGAAAACGGATGTCCATGAGGGCACCGATGGATAAGAGCAGACAGACGGTCTGCAGATTGAAAAAATGATTATGGAGGTAAATAAAATGGCTAAATTATCCACTCAGGAAATTATTGATGCGATCAAAGAGCTTTCCGTATTAGAGCTGAATGATCTGGTAAAGGCCTGCGAAGAAGAGTTCGGTGTATCCGCAGCAGCAGGCGTTGTAGTTGCAGCAGCAGGTGCTGGAGATGCAGCAGCGGCTGAGGAGAAGACCGAGTTCGACGTTGAGCTGACCGAGGTTGGCCCGAACAAGGTTAAGGTTATCAAGGTTGTCCGCGAAGTTACCGGACTTGGCCTGAAGGAAGCGAAGGACGTTGTTGACGGAGCTCCCAAGGTTGTTAAGGAAGGCGCTTCCAAGGAAGAGGCTGAGGACATCAAGTCCAAGCTGGAAGCTGAAGGCGCTAAGGTTACCCTTAAATAAGAAACCTTTCAGAAACAGAGATATGAGAACCGCCGCTTCGCCGGGAACCCGGCGGACGGCGGTTTTTCATATGAGAAAAATCTTCAATTATACATGCAATTTTTGGGTTGACGAGTCCAGGGTATTGTGATATACTGGATGGTGCACTATTGTGGTATGTTATACTATTTTTGTGCGAAAAACCGGAAATATAGTATCGTGCTGACTGTTGCAGGGAGGCTTTTGGCCACTCCGCAGCCGACGAAAAGCCGGCCATGAGGTTCGGCGGACAAATCATTAGAACGGGGTGAAAATGTCAATGGAAAAGAACAGAATACGTCCGATTGCCACCGGCAAGAATATGCGTATGAGTTATTCACGGCAGAAGGAAGTATTGGAGATGCCGAATCTGATTGAAGTCCAGAAGGACTCCTATCACTGGTTCCTGACAGAAGGCCTGAAGGAGGTCTTTGACGACATATCTCCAATCGAAGACTACAGCGGTCATCTGAGTCTGGAGTTCGTGGATTTCGAACTGTGTGAAGATGACGTCAAGTATTCGATCGAAAAGTGTAAAGAAAGAGACGCGACGTATGCTGCTCCCTTGAAAGTGAGAGTCCGCCTTTATAATAAGGAAAAGGAAGAGATTACAGAGCATGAGATTTTCATGGGTGATCTTCCCCTGATGACTGAGACGGGTACCTTCGTTATCAACGGAGCGGAGCGTGTTATCGTCAGCCAGCTGGTACGTTCCCCCGGTATTTATTATGGAATCGGCCATGACAAGATCGGAAAGAAGCTTTACAGCTGTACGGTAATCCCTAACCGCGGCGCATGGCTGGAGTACGAGACGGACTCCAATGATGTGTTTTATGTACGTGTGGACAGGACGAGAAAGGTTCCGATCACCGTGCTGATCCGTGCGCTGGGCGTTGGAACCAACGATGAGATCCGTGCGCTGTTTGGCGATGAACCCAAGATCGAGGCGAGCTTCACGAAGGATACCGCTGAGAACTATCAGGAAGGTCTGCTTGAGCTGTATAAGAAGATCCGTCCCGGTGAGCCGCTGAGCGTGGAAAGCGCTGAGAGCCTGATCAACGCCATGTTCTTTGATCCCAGAAGATATGATCTGGCCAAGGTCGGCAGATATAAATTTAACAAGAAGCTGATGCTCAGAAACAGAATCCGCGGCTTTGTGCTGGCTGAGGATGTGGTTGATATGGGTACCGGAGAGCTGATCGCGGCTGCCGGAACGAAGGTGACCGCGGAGCTGGCAGATGAGATCCAGAATGCGGCAGTTCCTTATGTTTATGTGCAGACGGAGGAAAGGAATGTGAAGGTCCTTTCCAGCATGATGGTGGATATTACCCATTATGTGGACTGCAATCCGAAGGAGCTGGGCGTAACGGAGCTGGTGTATTATCCGGTTCTGCAGCGGATCCTGGATGAGCATTCCGGTAATCCGGAGGAGCTTGCGGAAGCGATTCATAAGAATATCCACGAGCTGATCCCGAAGCATATTACGAAGGAAGACATTCTGGCTTCCATTAACTATAACATCCATCTGGAATACGGAATTGGAAATGACGACGATATCGACCATCTGGGCAACCGTCGTATCCGTGCGGTGGGCGAACTCCTGCAGAACCAGTACCGCATCGGTCTTTCCAGAATGGAGAGAGTGGTCCGTGAACGCATGACCACTCATGACGCAGAGGAGATTTCTCCTCAGGTGCTGATTAACATCAAGCCCGTACAGGCGGCGGTGAAGGAATTCTTCGGTTCCTCCCAGCTGTCCCAGTTCATGGATCAGAACAACCCGCTGGGTGAGCTGACCCATAAGAGACGTCTTTCCGCTCTGGGACCCGGCGGTTTGAGCCGTGACCGTGCCGGATTTGAGGTGCGTGACGTACATTATTCCCATTATGGAAGAATGTGCCCAATTGAGACGCCTGAAGGACCCAACATCGGTCTGATCAACTCTCTGGCATGCTATGCCAGAATTAATGAATATGGTTTTGTGGAGGCTCCTTACCGTCGGATCGATAAGTCTGATCCGGCAAATCCGCGCGTAACGGACGAGGTTGTTTACATGACGGCGGATGAAGAGGACAATTACCATGTGGCGCAGGCGAACGAAGCGCTGGATGAGGAAGGCCATTTTGTGAGAAATATGGTATCCGGCCGTTACCGTGAGGAAACACAGTCCTATCCGAAGACCGTGTTTGATTTCATGGACGTTTCCCCGAAGATGGTATTCTCCGTTGCGACTGCCCTGATCCCCTTCCTGGAAAACGACGACGCGAACCGCGCCCTGATGGGTTCCAACATGCAGCGTCAGGCCGTGCCGCTTCTGACCACGGAGGCTCCTGCAGTGGGAACCGGTATGGAAGTGAAGGCGGCCGTGGACTCCGGTGTCTGCGTTGTGGCAAGAAAGTCCGGAACCATTGACTACGTCTCCTCCAATATGATTAAAATGACGGCGGACGACGGAGAAAAGATTGAGTATCATCTGACCAAGTTTGCACGAAGCAACCAGAGCAACTGCTACAACCAGAGGCCCATCGTGTTCAAGGGCAACCGGGTTGCTGCAGGACAGGTGATTGCGGATGGTCCGTCCACTTCGGAAGGCGAGCTGGCGCTGGGCAAGAACCCGCTGATCGGCTTCATGACCTGGGAAGGTTATAACTATGAGGACGCCGTTCTTCTGAGCGAGCGTCTGGTACAGGATGATGTCTATACTTCCGTTCATATTGAAGAATATGAGGCGGAAGCCAGAGACACCAAGCTGGGGCCGGAAGAAATCACAAGAGACGTTCCCGGCGTGGGCGACGACGCCCTGAAGGATCTGGATGACAGAGGTATCATCCGCATCGGTGCGGAGGTGCGCGCAGGGGATATTCTGGTCGGAAAGGTAACCCCCAAGGGTGAAACCGAGCTGACCGCGGAAGAAAGACTGCTTCGCGCCATCTTCGGTGAGAAGGCGAGAGAAGTGAGGGATACCTCCCTGAAGGTTCCTCACGGCGAATACGGAATCGTTGTGGATGCCAAGGTATTCACGAGGGAAAACGGCGACGAGCTGTCCCCGGGCGTGAATCAGGCGGTGCGCATTTATATCGCGCAGAAGAGAAAGATTTCAGTCGGCGACAAGATGGCAGGCCGTCACGGAAACAAGGGTGTTGTTTCCCGCGTGCTTCCCGTGGAGGATATGCCTTATCTGCCCAACGGCCGTCCGCTGGATATCGTTCTGAACCCGCTGGGCGTGCCTTCCCGTATGAATATCGGACAGGTACTGGAGATTCATCTTTCCCTGGCGGCCAAGGCGCTCGGCTTTAACGTGGCGACGCCGGTATTTGACGGGGCGGATGAGCATGATATCATGGACACCCTGGATCTGGCGAACGATTACGTGAACTTAAGCTGGGAAGAATTTGAAGCAAAACACAAGGATGAGCTGCTTCCCGAGGTCATGCAGTATCTCTCCCTGAACAGGGATCACAGAGAGGTGTGGAAGGGCGTTCCCATCAGCCGTGACGGTAAGGTGCGCTTAAGAGACGGCCGTACCGGAGAATATTTCGACAGCCCGGTTACCATCGGCCACATGCATTATCTGAAGCTGCATCATCTGGTTGACGATAAGATCCATGCGCGTTCCACCGGTCCTTACTCCCTGGTAACGCAGCAGCCTCTGGGCGGTAAGGCACAGTTCGGCGGACAGCGTTTCGGAGAAATGGAAGTGTGGGCCCTGGAGGCTTACGGCGCGGCATACACCCTGCAGGAAATCCTGACTGTGAAGTCTGACGATGTGGTGGGCCGTGTGAAGACCTACGAGGCGATCATTAAGGGAGAAAATATCCCTGAGCCCGGCATTCCGGAGTCCTTCAAGGTGCTGCTGAAGGAGCTGCAGTCCCTTGCACTGGATGTGAGAGTGCTGCGCGATGACAATACGGAAGTCGAGATCATGGAAACGGTGGATTACGGCGATACGGACTACCGTTACGAAATTGAGGGTGACTCCAAAGGTTATGAGAAATATGAAAAAGATTCTCTGGGTGCGCTCGGATATCAGCATCAGGAATTCGACGAGGGCGGAGAACTGGTGAGCACGGAGGAAGAGAGCACGGTTGACGATCTGGAACTCGACCTTGAGGAAAGCTTTGACGATATTGACGAATAAGCTTTTGAATTTTGACGGGAAGCGGCTTTTCTGCCAGAGCCGCCCCCGTTTTGGAAGGAGTGCACAATGTCTGAAACAACAGCAAAGAATGAAGTATATCAGCCGATGACCTTTGATGCGATCAAGATCGGCCTGGCTTCTCCGGAAAAGATCAGGGAGTGGTCCAGAGGAGAAGTGCAGAAGCCTGAGACGATCAACTACAGGACGCTCAAGCCGGAGCGCGATGGACTGTTCTGCGAACGTATTTTCGGACCTACCAAGGACTGGGAGTGCCACTGCGGAAAGTACAAGAAGATCAGATATAAGGGCGTTGTCTGCGACAGATGTGGTGTGGAAGTGACCAAGTCCAGCGTCCGCAGAGAGCGCATGGGCCATATTGAACTTGCGGCCCCTGTTTCCCATATCTGGTACTTTAAGGGAATTCCCAGCCGTATGGGACTGATTCTTGACCTGTCTCCCAGAGTCCTGGAGAAGGTGCTTTATTTCGCTTCCTATATCGTTCTGGACAAGGGCGAGAGCAATCTGGAATATAAGCAGGTGCTGTCTGAGAAGGAATATCAGGATGCCAGGGAGACCTGGGGAAATAAATTCCGTGCCGGCATGGGTGCGGAGTCCATCAAGGAGCTGCTGCTGGCCATCGATCTGGAGAAGGAAGCCGCCGAGCTGAAGGAAGGTTTAAAGGAATCCTCCGGACAGAAGCGCGCAAGAATTATCAAGCGCCTCGAGGTGGTGGAAGCATTCCGTGAGTCCGGAAACCGTCCGGAATGGATGATCCTGGATGCCATCCCGGTAATCCCTCCGGATCTGCGTCCCATGGTACAGCTGGACGGCGGCCGTTTCGCAACGAGTGACTTAAACGACCTGTACCGCAGAATTATCAACAGAAACAACCGTCTGAAAAGACTGCTGGAGCTCGGAGCTCCGGATATCATCGTCCGCAATGAAAAGAGAATGCTGCAGGAAGCGGTGGATGCGCTGATCGACAACGGCAGAAGAGGACGCCCGGTAACGGGACCCGGAAACCGTGCGCTGAAATCCCTTTCCGACATGCTGAAGGGTAAGTCCGGACGTTTCCGTCAGAACCTGCTCGGAAAGCGTGTTGACTATTCCGGACGAAGCGTTATCGTAGTAGGGCCGGAGCTGAAGATTTATCAGTGCGGCCTGCCCAAGGAGATGGCCATTGAGCTGTTCAAGCCCTTCGTGATGAAGGAGCTGGTGGCGAGAGGCATTTCCCAGAACATCAAGAATGCGAAGAAGCTGGTGGAGAGACTGGATTCCCAGGTATGGGATGTGCTGGAAGATGTCATTAAGGAGCATCCGGTTATGCTGAACCGCGCCCCTACCCTGCACAGACTGGGTATCCAGGCATTCGAACCCATTCTGGTAGAGGGTAAGGCGATCAAGCTGCATCCTCTGGTATGTACCGCGTTCAACGCCGACTTCGATGGCGACCAGATGGCTGTTCATCTTCCTCTTTCCGTGGAAGCACAGGCGGAGTGCCGTTTCATGCTGCTCTCTCCGAACAACCTGCTGAAGCCCTCCGACGGCGGCCCGGTGGCGGTTCCTTCCCAGGATATGGTTCTGGGTATCTACTACCTGACCCAGGAGAGACCCGGTGCAAAGGGCGAGGGAAAGTATTTCAAGAATCTGAACGAGGCGATTCTTGCGTATGAAAACCAGGCGCTGACTCTGCATTCCAGAATCCGCGTGAAGGTAACGAAGACTCTGCCGGACGGCACGGTGATTTCCGATATCGTGGAATCCACACTGGGACGTTTCATCTTCAACGAGATCCTTCCTCAGGATCTGGGCTTTGTGGACAGAAGCGTGCCGGAAAACGCGCTGAAGCTGGAGGTAGACTTCCATGTGGGCAAGAAGGGGCTGAAGCAGATTCTGGAGAAGGTCATCAACATCCATGGCGCTTCCAGGATGGCTGAGGTGCTGGACGATATCAAGTCCACCGGATATAAGTATTCTACCAGAGCGGCCATGACCGTATCCATTTCCGATATGACCGTACCCGCGCAGAAGCCAGAAATGCTGGCACAGGCGCAGGCGACCGTTGACCGGATTTCTCAGAACTTCCGCCGCGGTCTGATTACAGAAGAAGAGCGTTACCGTGCGGTTGTGGAGACCTGGAATGAGACGGATAAGGAACTGACCGACGTTCTGCTTGCAGGACTGGATAAATACAATAATATTTTCATGATGGCGGACTCCGGAGCCCGTGGTTCCAACCAGCAGATCAAGCAGCTTGCGGGCATGCGCGGACTGATGGCGGATACCACCGGACGTACCATCGAGCTGCCCATCAAGTCCAACTTCCGTGAGGGACTGGACGTACTGGAATACTTCATGTCAGCACACGGAGCCCGTAAGGGACTTTCCGATACTGCTCTGCGTACCGCAGACTCCGGATACCTGACCAGACGAATGGTTGACGTATCCCAGGAGCTGATCATCCGTGAAACGGATTGCTGCGAGGGAAGAGATGAGATTCCCGGCATGGAGGTCAGCGCCTTCATGGACGGTAAGGAGACCATTGAAAATCTGAAAGACCGTATCACGGGCAGGGTATCCTGTGAGGATATCTGTGACCGCGATGGCAACGTGCTCGTAAAGAAGAATCATATGATTACTCCCAGCCGCGCGGAAAAGATTCTGAGCATTGGCGTGGATAAAAAGGGAGATCCCATTGAAAAGGTGAAGATCAGAACGATTCTTAGCTGCCGTTCCCATAACGGAATCTGTGCGAAGTGCTACGGAGCCAACATGGCGACCGGTGAAGAGGTGCAGGTCGGCGAAGCGGTCGGAATCATCGCGGCACAGTCCATCGGTGAGCCCGGTACCCAGCTTACCATGCGTACCTTCCATACCGGCGGTGTGGCGGGTGACGATATCACGCAGGGTCTTCCCCGTGTAGAGGAGTTGTTTGAGGCCAGAAAGCCGAAGGGACTTGCGATTATCGCGGAGTTCGGCGGCACGGCTGTGATTAAGGATACCAAGAAGAAGCGTGAAGTCATCATCACCAACCATGAGACGGGAGAATCCAAGGCATACCTGATTCCTTACGGCTCCAGAATCAAGGTGGTGGACGGCCAGGAGCTGGAAGCCGGCGACGAGCTGACAGAAGGAAGCGTGAACCCGCATGATCTGCTGAAGATCAAGGGAATCCGTGCGGTGCAGGATTACATGCTCCGCGAGGTACAGCGCGTATACCGTCTGCAGGGCGTAGATATCAGCGACAAGCACATCGAGGTGATCGTGCGTCAGATGCTGAAGAAGGTCCGCATTGAAGAAAGCGGAGATACCGATTTCCTGCCGGGCACTCTGGTGGATGCGCTGGAGTATGAGGACCTGAACGAGTCCCTGACTGCCGAAGGCAAACAGCCTGCGGACGGTAAGCAGATCCTTCTGGGAATTACGAAGGCTGCGCTTGCCACCAATTCCTTCCTGTCTGCGGCATCCTTCCAGGAGACCACCAAGGTTCTGACGGAAGCTGCCATCAAGGGTAAGGTGGATCCGCTGATCGGCCTGAAGGAGAACGTTATCATCGGTAAGCTGATTCCGGCGGGAACCGGCATGAAGCGTTACCGCGACGTGCATCTGAGCACCGATATCGGTCTGGAGGATACGCTGGATCTGGATGACGAACTGGATTTCAACGAGGAGCCCACAGGTCAGGATGCACTGGAAACCAATTCGTCTGAAGCGGATGCCTTTGGCGCGGATACCGTTGATCCTTCGGATGCGTTTGATGCAGATGAAGAGATGATGGAAGAGACGGACGGCAATGCGGAGGAAACCGTATCTGTCGGCGCATCAGAGGAAGAATAAAAACAGATAGATATGCTTTTGCCGAAGGTGTGGCGGAGGCGGAAACGAAAGGGGCGGCAGGAGCGGAAAGCTTTTGCCGCCCCTTTGACAGCAGTAAGGAATTAGCGGGAAACGCCTGGTGCGAAAAGAAGCGCTGTGAGGAGGGCTTATGGAAAAGGAAGAGAGGAAGACGGTTCCGCGTCCGGAAAGCGGGAGGGAAGAGGAGAATGAGCTGGTAAATCTGCGGTATGAAGTGGCTTCTGCGAAACGTCAGATCACATCTCTGCAGAATATGCTTTCCGCCAAAAACAGGGAAGCTGCCGGCCTGCGTGACGCGTTGATCGAGAGAGATGTTTTGTTAAAGGAAGCGGCATGCTGCATCAGCGATGCGCTTGCTCTCTGCCGGGAGCAGCTGACCCAGATGGACAGAGCAAGCAGGCTGTATATGAGTTACGAAATGGAATGGCAGGCGATTAACACCCGCCTTTCTAAAATGAAGGATCAGCTCCCGGAGATTCCGGACGCTGAGGAGCCGGAGGGAAGAGGAACCGTGCTGGAAACGGTAAGAAGCAGGGTCGGAAGCCGTATGGAAACGGCGGGAGAGAATCTCCGTAGAATGTTTGAAGAATGAAAAAGCGCGCTTTTTGGCGGAAGCGCCCACAGGGAGGTATTTTACCGCATCTTTACGTAATTTTTCAGGAAACAGCTTGACAAGGCAGAGGGAAGCACGTATACTAATCTAGCGTGCATTCGGATGCGTTTTTTATGATGCAGTGATTCCGGAAGCCGCATACAATGTTAACCTATACCGCAGGAGGTGAAAAAGAATGCCAACATTTAACCAGTTAGTGAGAAAGGGACGTCAGACCAGCGTAAAGAAGTCCACTGCACCGGCTCTTCAGAGAGGATATAATTCCCTTCACAAGAAGCCGATCAACGCTTCTTCCCCGCAGAAGAGAGGTGTCTGCACCGCTGTTAAGACTGCCACCCCCAAAAAGCCTAACTCCGCTCTTAGAAAGATCGCCAGAGTACGTCTTTCCAACGGAATCGAAGTGACGAGCTACATTCCCGGAGAAGGACACAATCTGCAGGAGCACAGCGTTGTCCTGATCAGAGGCGGCCGTGTTAGGGACCTTCCCGGTACCAGATACCACATCATCAGAGGTACGCTGGATACCGCAGGCGTAGCGAACAGACGCAAGGCCCGCTCCAAATACGGTGCTAAGAGACCGAAGGCTGCGAAGAAGTAATTGCTTCTTTAAAAAGATGTTACAGCCTTTTATGTACCACAATAAGAACTAATTATAGTGTTGGGATTCTGATTTTCATTTTTTGCGAACAGATATACCGCACGAACACATTTTATGTGAAAATTAGTAAAACAGATGTGAGTACCGATGATCTAATTCAGATTGATTAAGGAGGGAAGAACCGTGCCACGTAAAGGACATATTCAGAAGAGAGATGTGCTGGCAGACCCCTTATACAATGACAAGGTAGTGACCAAGCTTATCAACAACATCATGCTGGATGGTAAGAAGGGCGTTGCTCAGAAGATTGTATACGGCGCGTTTGGCAGAGTTGAAGAAAAGGCCGGAAAGCCGGCTCTGGAAGTATTTGAAGAGGCCATGAACAATATCATGCCTGTTCTGGAAGTTAAGGCAAGACGTGTCGGCGGCGCGACCTATCAGGTTCCGATCGAAGTAAGAGCGGAAAGACGTCAGGCGCTTGGCCTCAGATGGCTTGTAACCTTCTCCCGCAAGAGAGGCGAAAAGACCATGGAGGAAAGACTTGCCAATGAAATTCTCGATGCGGCAAACAATACCGGTTCCGCTGTGAAGAGAAAAGAAGACATGCACAAAATGGCAGAAGCGAACAAGGCTTTCTCCCACTACAGATTCTAATTCCGGGAGGAAGCGCCCGGCCGCTTAAGGCCGGGTGTCAATATGAAGGAGGAAGGACCTTTGGCTGGAAGAGAATATCCATTAGAGAGAACCAGAAACATTGGTATTATGGCTCATATCGATGCGGGTAAGACTACTCTGACCGAGCGTATTCTTTACTACACCGGTGTAAACTACAAGATCGGTGATACCCACGAAGGTACTGCTACCATGGACTGGATGGAACAGGAGCAGGAGAGAGGTATTACCATCACGTCAGCCGCTACCACATGCCACTGGACGAAGCACCACGAAGCTAAAGTGGATCCCAACGAGCCTGAGTATCGTATCAACATCATTGATACTCCCGGCCACGTTGACTTCACGGTGGAAGTTGAACGTTCTCTGCGTGTTCTGGACGGTGCGGTCGGCGTATTCTGTGCGAAGGGCGGCGTTGAGCCTCAGTCGGAAAACGTCTGGCGCCAGGCAGACACCTATAATGTACCGAGAATGGCGTTCATCAACAAGATGGACATCCTCGGAGCAAATTTCTACGGCGCTGTGGATCAGATCAGAACCAGACTTGGCAAGAATGCCATCATTGTGCAGCTGCCGATTGGTAAGGAAGATGAATTCAAGGGAATCATCGACCTGTTTGAAATGAAAGCCTACATCTATAATGATGATAAGGGCGAGGACATCACCGTTACGGATGATCTGGGAGACATGAAGGACGATGCTGAACTGTATCGTACCGAGCTGGTCGAAAAGATCTGCGAGCTGGATGATGACCTGATGATGATGTATCTGGAGGGCGAAGAGCCTTCTAACGAGCAGATGAAAGCGGCCCTGAGAAAGGCGACCTGCGAATGCACCGCCGTTCCGGTATGCTGTGGTTCTGCTTACAGAAACAAGGGCGTGCAGAAGCTTCTGGATGCGATCCTGGAGTATATGCCCGCTCCTACCGACATCCCTGCAATCAAGGGTGTGGATCTGGATGGCAACGAAGTGGAAAGACACTCCTCTGATGATGAGCCTTTCGCTGCACTTGCGTTCAAGATCATGGCTGATCCGTTTGTGGGTAAGCTGGCATTCTTCCGCGTATATTCCGGTACCATGAATTCCGGTTCCTATGTTCTGAATGCAACGAAGGACAAGAAGGAGCGCGTGGGCCGTATTCTGCAGATGCATGCGAATAAGAGACAGGAGCTGGATAAGGTTTATTCCGGTGATATCGCTGCTGCGGTAGGCTTCAAGTTCACCACCACCGGCGATACGATCTGTGATGAGCAGCATCCGGTAATTCTGGAGTCCATGGAGTTCCCGGAGCCGGTTATCGAGCTGGCGATCGAGCCCAAGACCAAGGCTGGCCAGGGCAAGATGGGCGAAGCTCTTGCAAAGCTGGCAGAAGAGGATCCTACGTTCCGTGCTCATACGGATCAGGAAACCGGCCAGACCATTATTGCAGGTATGGGCGAGCTGCATCTGGAAATCATCGTGGACAGACTGCTGCGTGAGTTCAAGGTGGAAGCAAACGTTGGTGCGCCTCAGGTTGCGTATAAGGAGACCTTTACCAAGGCTGTGGACGTGGACAGCAAATATGCGAAGCAGTCCGGCGGACGTGGTCAGTACGGTCACTGTAAAGTTAAATTCGAGCCCATGGATCCGAACGGCGAAGAGACCTTCAAGTTTGAGTCCCAGGTTGTCGGCGGTGCGATTCCGAAGGAATACATTCCGGCAGTCGGAGAGGGTATCGAGGAAGCTGCAAAGGCCGGTATCCTGGGTGGTTATCCGGTGCTTGGTGTGCATGCCATCGTATACGATGGATCCTATCATGAGGTTGACTCCTCTGAAATGGCATTCCATATCGCAGGCTCCCTGGCATTCAAGGATGCCATGAGCAAGGCAAATGCAGTTCTGCTGGAGCCCATCATGAAGGTTGAGGTTACCATGCCCGAGGAATATATGGGCGACGTAATCGGTGATATCAACTCCCGCCGCGGACGTATCGAAGGTATGGACGATATCGGCGGAGGCAAGATGGTAAGAGCTTATGTGCCGCTTGCCGAGATGTTCGGTTATTCCACCGACCTTCGTTCCAAGACGCAGGGACGCGGTAACTACTCCATGTTCTTCGAGAGATATGAGCAGGTGCCGAAGAACGTACAGGAAAAGGTACTTGCTGCAAAGGCAAAATAAAGTGTGTCGATTTTTCCTGTGGAAAAGGTACTTGCTGCAAAGGCAAAATAGTTATTGAAAATATCGGCATTATCGAATATAATCAGAAGTAGCCGATTAAAAAGAAAAACAATTTGTATCTATTGTTTTAAGGAGGATTATCAAAAATGGCTAAAGCTAAATTTGAAAGAACCAAGCCCCATTGTAACATTGGTACCATCGGCCACGTTGACCATGGTAAAACCACTCTGACCGCTGCTATCACCAAGGTTCTTCATGAGAGACTTGGTACCGGTGAGTCCGTTGCCTTCGATCAGATCGACAAGGCTCCCGAAGAGAGAGAGCGTGGAATCACCATTTCCACCGCACACGTTGAGTATGAGACCAACAAGAGACACTACGCTCACGTTGACTGCCCCGGCCATGCTGACTACGTTAAGAACATGATCACCGGTGCTGCTCAGATGGACGGCGCTATTCTGGTTGTTGCCGCTACCGATGGTGTTATGGCTCAGACCAAGGAGCACATCCTTCTGTCCCGTCAGGTAGGCGTTCCTTATATCGTAGTATTCATGAACAAGTGCGATATGGTTGACGATCCTGAGCTGCTCGAGCTGGTTGAGATGGAAATCAGAGACCTGCTGAACGAGTATGAGTTCCCGGGAGATGACACCCCGATCATTCAGGGCTCCGCTCTGAAGGCTCTGGAAGATCCCAACAGCGAGTGGGGCGACAAGATCCTTGAGCTGATGGACGCTGTTGATGAGTATGTTCCGGATCCTCAGCGTGATACGGACAAGCCTTTCCTTATGCCTGTTGAGGACGTGTTCACCATTACCGGACGTGGTACCGTTGCTACCGGTAGAGTAGAGCGCGGAACTCTTCACCTGAACGAGGAAGTTGAAATCGTTGGTATCAAGGAAGAGACCAAGAAGACCGTTGTTACCGGTATTGAAATGTTCCGTAAGATGCTGGATGAGGCTCAGGCTGGTGATAACATCGGCGCTCTGCTTCGTGGTGTACAGAGAACCGAAATCGAAAGAGGACAGGTTCTTGCAAAGCCCGGCACCGTTACCTGCCACAGAAAGTTTACCGCTCAGGTATACGTTCTGACCAAGGATGAAGGTGGACGTCATACTCCTTTCTTCAACAACTATCGTCCTCAGTTCTACTTCAGAACTACCGACGTTACCGGTGTCTGCAACCTGCCTGAAGGAACCGAGATGTGCATGCCTGGCGATAACGTTGAGATGACCATCGAGCTGATCCATCCCATCGCTATGGAGCAGGGTCTTACCTTCGCTATCCGTGAAGGCGGACGTACTGTTGGATCCGGACGTGTTGCTACCGTTATCGAGTAATCAACAAAAGTACAGATATTTAAGAGGAGACGCGGAGCTCAATGCTCCCGCGTCTCTTTTTTTCAATATGAAGTAATGCTTTCATTACTTGAGATGAAAGGCGCTTTTTGTTATACTGAGGAAAAAGAAAACAGCAGGTTCAGAAGGAATTTATTTTCGCGGGTACGGGCCGGACTGCAGGCCCGCTTGACCGGAAAGGAGGCAGTCTATGGAGGAAAGGATTGCAACATTACGGAGGATTCTGGACGGGAGCGCCTATACGGTGGCTCTGTGCGGTTCCGGTATGATGGAGGAAGGCGGCTTTTTCGCTATTAAAGCCGGAGACCGTGCATACGAGATCGAGCAGAAATATGGATATTCCACAGAAGAGATTTTTACCAGCGGTTTTTATACGGCGCGGCCCATGCAGTTTTTTGAATTTTACAGGGAAGAAATACTGAAACACATTCCGGAGACAACGGAATCCGGAACGGCGCTGGCGCAGATGGAACGGGCAGGAAAGCTTCAGTGTATCATCAGCAGCAACATCTTTGAACAGGGGAAACGGGCGGGATGCAGGAATATGATTTATCTGCATGGGAGCGTTTATCACAACGAATGCCCCAAATGCGGACGGAAGTATCCGATGGAATATGTGCGGGATGCCAAGGGGATTCCGGCCTGTGAAAGCTGTGGGTTCCCGATTCGGCCCGGCGTTTATCTGTTTGGGGAAATGGTGGACAGCGGCCTCTTAAGCAGGGCAGTAGACGAGATTGCAAAAGCGGATGTGCTTCTCCTGCTGGGAACCAGCCTGAATTCTGAAGTATTTGGAAACTATATCAAATACTTTGGGGGAAAGTATCTGATTATCATTCATAAACACAGTCATTATCTGGACGATACTGCAGACATGGTGTTTCTGGATCATCCAAGGAATATTCTGCCGCTGTTGGGATATGGGGACGCCGTAGAAGATGCGGTGTCTGCGAAGGCAGGGGAAGACTCCGAAGAAAACGGATAAGAAGGGGAAAAGAACCAATGAGAGATATCACATATCATAGTGCGACAGGGGAAAATAAGCTGTTTCTCACGCAGTGGGACGAGCAGGGGCATCTGATCTCTCTTCGGAACAGCCAGGATGGAGAGAATATGAACTGGGTAAGGGGAGAGCAGATCTGGGGAACGGTTCAGTGTGAACCGGAGCTGACCGTGGAGGTGGAGCGCCGCTTTACGGAAAGGGAAACACTGGCAGAATGTTATACCTTTCGAAATGAGACGGCATTTGACATCTGTACGGTGGGAACCCAGCTGGGAATCTTTGTTCAGTTTCCGGACTGTTATACCGATGCGTCGGTCTGTATGACGCAGTGCTGCAATACGCATTTGTGGTGCGGCGGAAGCAGCAGCTATGTCTGTGCGCTGCGGATGGGCGGAGGCAGGATCAATCTGGGCCTGGTGCTGACGAAGGGCAGCCTGAAGGGCTACAGCGTACAGCGAAATCTGGCAGCGGAAAGCAATGACAGGGGCGCCTTCCTTCTTCATCCTGAGAATCTGCACATCAGGCCGGGAGAGTGCGTTCAGGTGGAATGGGAACTGTTCTGGTTTGAAGACCGGGAAGATTTTCGGCGAAAGGTGCTGGATTATCCCGGTTTCCTCTGGATGGAAGCAGAGCATTTTCTTCTGTTCGACGGTGAGACGGTTCGGTTTCGGGCGTATGCCGGAGGAAAAGAAGAAGAAAGAACGTTGGACATCTGTCGAGAGGGTCCTGTGATATACAGAAACGGAAAGGAGATTCCTTTTCTCTGGGAAAACGGTGTGGCAGAAGTCGAGGACAGGCCGGAGGAATGTGGGGAATACCGGTATGAAATCGAGTGGATGGGAAAGCGTTCGCATGCCGTTTTCCTGATCCAGCCGGAAATCCGTAAGCTGGCAGAACGCCGCTGCCGGTTTATTGCCGAAAAGCAGCAGTGCCGGGATGAAAAGAGCAGCCTGAATGGGGCCTATCTGATCTATGATAATGAGGAAAAATGTCAATACTACAGCCATACGTTCCATGATCACAACGCTGGAAGAGAGCGGATCGGCATGGGAGTGCTGCTGGCGAAATACCTGCAGGAGAAGCCGGACGAAAAGCTGGAGGAAAGCCTGGATGCCTACGTGCGGTTTGTCCGAAGAGAGCTGTTGGATGAGGAGACGGGAGAAGTATTTAACGACGTGCAGCGCAATCAGGAGTGGAAGCGTCTGTACAATTATCCCTGGGTCTGCGTCCTGTTTCTGGAAATGTTCCGCCTGAAGGGAGACCGCTGGTATCTGCAGGCAGCGTACCGGGTGATGGAAGCCTATTATCGGGATGGCGGCAGTCGTTTTTACGCGATCTGCGTTCCCATGTATGAGTCGGTCACGCTTTTACGGGAAAACGGAATGGAGGAAGAGGCAGAACGGCTTCTTTCGCTTTACCGGAAGCATGGCGACCGGATTGCGGAGCTGGGAAAGAACTATCCGGCCCATGAGGTGAAGTATGAGCAGAGCATCGTTTCACCGGCGGCAATCTATCTGTGCGAGCTTTTCCATCTGACCGGAGAGGAAAAATATGGGCGTGCGGCCCGGGAACAGCTTGCAGTGCTTGAGCTGTTTCAGGGGCTTCAGCCCGATTATCACATGTATGAGGTGGCGATCCGCCATTGGGACGGTTACTGGTTTGGAAAGCGCGCCTGTTACGGGGATACCTTCCCTCATTACTGGAGTGGGCTGACGGGAGTCGCCTTCCGGGAGGCGGAAGGGATTCCGAATTGTGAGGCTTATGTCAGTCGGGCAGAAGATGCGCTGAGGGGAACGCTGAGCATGTTTTTTGCGGACGGAAGCGCTTCCTGTGCCTGTGTCTATCCCATGACGGTGAACGGCCGTCCAGGGGGCTATTACGACCCCTGGGCCAACGATCAGGACTGGGGACTGTATTTTTATCTGAAATATGCCTGTGGAACTGCGGCCGGGAGAAAAAGCAGTGAGGAATGATTTCTCATAAAATTAACAGAAAGAGGAAAGGAAAATCAGGAAATGATGAAAGGGAGAGAAAAGGAACTGGATTTTTTCCTTACGGGAAGTCTGGAGAAGGTGTTTCCGGACCAGAGACCGGAAGCATGGAAGGAAGGGGAAAAGCTGTGCATTCTGAAGGGAGAAACGCCGGCGCTGCAGCTCGTCTATTACAGGAAACCGGGAGGAGCGTATCCGGCTCCTCCGAGGTTTCACTGCGAGGTAACGGGGGTTCCAGCTCAGGCCAGGCTGCGGGAAGTGGAGCTGGTACCCTCCGCATTTCCCTGCTTTGAACGGGCGGATGACAATTATCTGACCAGGTCGCCGGGACTGTTTCCGGATCTGTTAAAGCCCTGTACGGATGGCTGGATTACGCCGCGGGCGGGGCAGTACCGGGCGCTGTGGATCGATTTCCCGGATACCGCGCAGGTTCCTGCGGGAGAATACCGTGTGGAGATCAGGCTTACGCTCCAGACGGAGGGCATGCAGGGGAACGGACAGAGCTGGTGTCTGGATGAAAAACAGAAGGAAGCCCTTAAGCTGGAGGCGCCGCTTTCTATCACCCTGAAGGTATCGGAAGAGAGCCTTCCCGGGCAGAGCCTGATTCATACGGAATGGTTTCATGCGGACTGTGTGGCGGATTATTACCATGCGGAGGTCTTCGGAGAAGAGCACTGGAAGGCGCTGGAAAATCAGATCGCTCTGGCGGCGGAACTCGGCATCAACATGCTTTTGACCCCGGTATTTACCCCGCCGCTGGATACGGCTGTGGGGACGGAACGCACCACCGTTCAGCTCGTGGATATTTCGGAGGAAGATAACGGTTATCGGTTCGATTTCAGCCGGCTGGAAAGATGGTGCGCTCTGTGCAGGAAATACAGCATTGCGTATCTGGAAATGCCGCATCTGTTTACCCAGTGGGGAGCGGAGGCGACGCCGAAGATTCTGGTCCGGGCAAACGGACAGGTGGAAAAGCGTTTTGGCTGGCATGTTCCGGCGGACAGCCCTGCCTATCGGATATTTCTGCAGGATTTCCTTCCGGCACTGCAGGAAAAATTGCAGGAACTTGGCTATGACAGAAATCATGTCTGCTTTCATATTTCAGACGAGCCGTCGGAAGCGCATCTGGAGAGCTATGCAAAAGCGAAAAAGATGACAGAAGGGCTGCTGGATGGCTGGATGGTGATCGACGCGCTCAGTGATTACGCGTTTTATGAAAGGGGGCTTGTGGAACACCCGGTTCCGGCGAACAACCACATTCAGCCGTTCGCGGATCACGGAGTGCCAGATCTGTGGACCTACTACTGCTGCGCCCAGGGCGTGGAGGTGCCGAACCGTTTCTTTTCCATGCCGTCCGCGAGAAACCGGATCATGGGCGTATTGATGTATCTTTATGAGATTAAGGGTTTTCTGCACTGGGGCTACAATTTTTACAACTCAGGTTTTTCCAGAAAGCATATTGATCCGTTCTATGATACCCACGCGGATTATTCCTTCCCGTCAGGGGATGCCTTCCTGGTCTATCCCGGACCGGACGGAGAGGCTTATTCCTCTCTGCGGGCGCAGGTGCAGCTGGAGGGGCTGCAGGATCTGAGAGCGCTTCAGAAGCTGGAAGAGAAGATTGGAAGAGAACGGGTTCTGGAGCTGATATACGAGGAACAAAAAGGGCCGTTTACCTTCCGGAATTATCCTGCCGATGCCGGTTGGCTGTACCGGCTCAGGGAGCGGATCGCAGAGGCGCTTTGAAACAGCAGCTTTAAAAGCGCTGCTGCCTGGATGTATAAAATAAGAAGCCGCAGGAAAACACAGACCTGCGGCTTCTTTTAAGCAGTGCAATCTATTTTTTCAGGCTGGTATTGTACATGATCACCGCTTCGCGGCATTCATATTCGCCCATTTCATAATAGTCCTTCGTAAAGCGGTTCAGACGCTCCAGGGTAACGGCCCGGTTGGCCCTCTTGGGCTGATCGTTGATGAAGAAGATGCCTTCCGTATAGTATTCCGCGTCGAATTCCGGCGTTCCTTCCTCTTCATAATAGGGATCAAAGAGAATGGCCTTATCTCCCTCGATTCCGGTCAGCAGAACATAGTGAGCCACCTCAAGGAATACGTGCAGCACAACGGCCGCCCCTTCATTCAGCGCCTCATAGATCCGGCTTCCCTTTTCCACGACCACATCCTCGCCGGAGAGAAATTCGCAGTGAATGGGGAAACGTCTGGTTTCGCTGAAGTGGTTCAGCCAGTTGGTGATGAAATTCATGGCGGCGGCAGAGGTACCCCTTTTGCACAGCTCACCCTCTGAATTATAGGTATCCATACAATAGAGCATGATGAATTTGATGAGATCGGGGAAAATTTCTTCCCGTTCAAACAGATAGCGGATCCCGTTGATCAGCGAAACGGGGCCGCAGTCATATTCTGACGACTGGCAGATCAGCAGATTCTTCATAAGCGGTACCTCACCCTTTCTCAGCTGGCCGGCAAACTGTAACAGCCTGCGAAAAACTTATACAGGAATTTTACCGGGCAATCTGTACTTTTTTTAAAAAATGTAGTAATATATAAACTGCCTGCAAAAAGTGCGGACTGTTACTGAATATAACGCAGCATTCCGTTTTTGTCAAGAATATCTTGACAAGTGAGGCAGGTAACGATATAATAAACCAATTTTAAAGGTTCCGTAACAGGAATCTGTTCATTGTGCACAGGGTGCCGTACATGCGAAGGAGCTCAGCAGAGAGAGCCGTCATGTGCGGCGGCGGGACTGCCTGGAAGACGGCCCGCAGCCTTGTGCATCTTCGTGTACACACATCCGCAGCAGGCTGCGGCGGCCGGGGAAGTTCTCTGCATTTTTCGGTCCGTTTCCTTATATATTTATTTTTATGCAGGGAAACCCTGGGAAGTGAAGAGGAGGAAGAAGAATGAGAAAAATCATGAAAAAAGCGCTTGGATTTACACTTGCCGCTCTCATGACACTTTCCCTGGCCGCATGCTCTTCTGCGGGAGGCGGAGCGACCGGGGAGAGTGCTGCCGGGCAGGATGGCACGGCAGCACAGGAAAGCACCGTGGCGGGAACGCAGGCGGAGCAGAGCGTGACAGCAGAGAGTGCTGCTTCAGGTGAAAAGATTGTCAACGTTGGCGTGACGGACACGCTGACCAGCTTAAACCCGCTTCTGTTAAACGGCGGCGAGGTGAACAAGTACGCAACCGGGCTGATGTTCCTGCCCCTGATGGAGCTGGATGCGGACCTGAATTTCGTTCCCATGGTGGCGGATTCCATCACCACGGAGGATAATCTGAACTTTGTGGTTCATATCGATGAGGCGGCCACCTGGTCGGACGGCACCCCCATTACGGCGGATGACGTGGCCTACACGGCGCTGCGCCTTGCCAGCCCCATGGTGAACAACACATCCATGATGTATTATGTGTTTGAAGGCGTGGGCGACGACGGATTTGTGGAGGAAGGCGCGGAGAGCATCGAAGGCGTTCAGGTCATCGATGAAAAAACCGTACAGTTTACCACGAAGGAGCCCATGGCCCTGATGACCTTCTTAAATTCCTACGCCAGATATCTCCTGACGCTGCCGAAGCACGTCATCGAGACCTTCGCGGAGGATGAGCTGACGACCCAGGCCTGGTTCAACCAGCCGGATGTGATCAGCGGACCTTTTTACCTGACGGATTTTGATGTGGATCATTATGTGTCCTACACGGCGAATGAAAATTACTGGAAGGGCGCTCCCAAGATCGACAAGCTGAATATCCGCATTGTGGACGGCAGCCAGCTTTATGCGGGCCTGCAGTCCGGTGAGATCGACATTACGCAGCAGACCATGAGCGTGATCCCGCCCGAGGATTATGAGAGTGTGGAAGCGCTGGAGAATGTGGAAGTGGTATACGGTTCTCCGATCACCAACCAGTCCGTATTCATCCAGACGGCAAATGTGCCGGATGCGCGTGTGCGTCAGGCGCTTCTGTATGCCATTGACAGGCAGCAGATTCTGGAGCAGCTGCTGAACGGTCATGGCGAAGTGGTGGATGGTTTCCTGTCCAGCGCGAGCCCTTATTATGATGAGACGATCACGCCGATCACCTATGATCCCGCCAAGGCGCAGGAGCTTCTTGCGGAAGCAGGCTGGGACGGAAGCCAGACGCTTCGGTTCTATGTGAACTCCGGTGACAGCACCTTCGTGAACGCGGCCACCGTTATGGCGGCGCAGTGGGCGGCTGTCGGCATCAACGTGGAAATCACCACGGTGGATTTCGCAACCCTGATGAGCACGGCGGGAAGCATGGATTATGATATTCTGGCGGTACAGTATACCTATTCTCCCGTTGATCCCTATACGGACATGGCGTGGCTGCTTGGAGGAGAAGGAAGCTGGACCAGCTATTCGGACGATGAGGTAAATGCCGCGCTGGCCGGCACACAGACCACCAGCGATGCGGAGGAACTGACGGAGCTGTACGGAATCGCGGATCGGAAGATGCAGGAGGATGTTCCTATGTTCTCCGCTTATATCATCAGCGCTCAGGGCGCGGTGAGCAAGCGGCTGACGGGTGCGACCCCCAGTGTGTTCGGCTTCTTTAACGACGTGCAGAACTGGGATGTGACAGAGTAATACGGGACAGAGGGCGATGCTTTCCCGGAAAAAAGGGAAGGCTTCGCCCTGAACCCGTGAGGACACTTGGAATTACAGTATTTTCAGAAACGGGTGAGGAAGAGTCATGTCGCATTTACTTGAGGTACAGGGACTGACCACGGCGTTCTCTGCGGACTACGGAGAAACGGTCAGCGTGGATCACATCAGTTTTCATGTGGATGAGGGAGAGACGGTCTGCATCGTGGGAGAATCCGGATGCGGAAAGTCCGTCACCTCACTTTCAATAATGGGATTACTGGGAAGGGGCGGAGCTGTCACGGACGGCTCTGTCCTGTTTGACGGTAAGAACCTTCTTTCTCTGTCGGAAAAGGAGCTGGATGAGATCCGGGGAAACCGGATGTCGATGATTTTCCAGGATCCTCTGACTTCCCTGAATCCTGTTTTTACCATCGGAAATCAGATCACGGAAAGCATCCGCACGCACATGCATCTGGACAAAGAGGAAGCCAGGGCGAGGGCGGAAAAGATTCTTTCCCAGGTGGGCATGCCGGACGCGCATGCCGCCATGAAAAAATATCCCCATACGCTGTCGGGCGGAATGCGCCAGAGAGCCATGATCGCCATGGCGCTGTGCTGCAATCCCGCGCTGCTGATTGCGGACGAGCCTACGACGGCGCTGGATGTGACCATTCAGGCGCAGATCATGAATCTGCTGAAAAAACTGAAAAAAGAGATCGGGATGTCGCTCATCCTGATCACCCATGATATCGGCCTGGTCGCCAGCATGGCGGACCGGGTTCTGGTGATGTACGCCGGGCAGATCATTGAGGAAGCTCCGGTGAAGGAGCTGTTCGCTTCTCCGCATCATCCCTATACAAAGGCGCTGCTGGCGACGGTTCCCAGCATCTATGACGCGCCGGACAGAGAGCTTGTTTCCATTCCAGGCATCGTTCCGGAAAATTACGATTCCATTCCGGGCTGCCGTTTTGCGGACCGCTGCGCGTTCCGCACGCCAGAGTGTGACAGCCCTCAGCAGGATCGGGAGGTGGGAAAAGACCACAGGGTCAGATGCGTAAATGGAGGATAACGAATTGCAGAAGAACGAAAGCAACATCAATGTGCTTCCGGGAAAGGAGCCTCCGGAGGGAGGACGCACTTTGCTGGAAGTGGAGAATCTGAAAAAATATTACCCCATAAAGGGCGGTATCATCACCCATACCACAGGACATATTCATGCGGTGGACGGCGTGAGCTTTTCCGTCCGGGAAGGGGAAACGCTGGGACTGGTGGGAGAGTCGGGCTGCGGCAAATCCACCATCGGCAGGCAGATCGTCGGGCTGGAAAGGCCGACAGAAGGAATCATCCGATATGACGGAAAGGATCTGTCCGCTCTGAAGCCAAAGGAGATGAAGGGAATTCGGACGCAGCTTCAGATGGTGTTTCAGGATCCGTATTCCTCTCTGAATCCCAGAAAACATATTTATGAAATTCTCGCGCAGCCCATGCTCTACCATCATATCGCCACAAGGGCGACGGTGGGAAAGGAGCTGGAGCGCATTCTGGATATGGTGGGCCTTTCCAGAAACGTGCTGGGCAGGTATCCCCATGAATTTTCCGGCGGCCAGAGGCAGAGAATCGGAATTGCAAAGGCATTGTCCTTAAATCCACGCTTCCTGGTCTGCGATGAGCCGGTGAGCGCGCTGGACGTATCCATTCAGGCGCAGATTCTGAACCTGTTAAAATCCCTGCAGAAGGAGCTGAACCTGACCTGCATTTTTGTGGGACACGGTCTGGGAGCGGTGAATTATGTGAGCGACCGGATCGCGGTCATGTATCTGGGAAAGATTGTGGAGATCGGAAAAGCGGCGGATGTATTCCGCTCGCCCGCCCATCCCTATACAAAGGCGCTGATTGCTGCAGCGCCGGTGCCGGACCCGGAGGCCGCAAAGCAGGAAACAAAGCTTCTGGAGGGAGAGGTTGGTTCCAGCCAGGAACCGCCTTCCGGATGCAGATTCCATCCCAGATGTCCCTTCGCACAGGAAAGCTGCAGGCAGCAGGTGCCGCAGATGTGTGAGGTGAAGGCGGGAAGCGGCCATTTCGCGGCCTGTCCCGTCCGGAACGGAAAGGAGGAACAGGCAAATGGGTAAATACATCATTAAGCGGATTCTGATCGCCATTCCTGTTCTGATCGGAATCACCATCATCGATTACGTGATCATGTGCATGGCGGGAAGCCCGCTTGAGATGCTTCAGGGCCCGAGAATTTCTCAGGCGGCGGTGGAAGCCAGGGCGATCCAGCTCGGTCTGGACAAGCCGGTCTATGTACAGTATTTTGTCTGGCTCGGCCAGCTGCTTCAGGGGAATATGGGTTATTCCATCGACAGCTACCAGCCGGTTGCGGACATGATTTTAAGCCATCTGGGCCCCACGCTCCTTCTGATGGGAGTGTCCCTGATCGTCAGTCTCCTGATTTCGGTGCCTGCGGGAATCTACAGTGCGGTGCATCAGTATTCCAAGGGAGACTATACGGTGGTTACGCTTTCCTTCCTGGGAAGCAGTATACCCGGCTTTTTCCTTTCCCTGCTTCTGATTTTCGTTTTTACGATCAAGCTGGGATGGCTTCCCTCCAGCGGCATGACGACGCTGGGAACGGCGGGAGGCACGGCGGACATCGCGAGGCACATGGTGATGCCTGTCATCGTTCTTGCCACCTCCATGGCCGGAACGAACATCCGTTATATCAGAAGCGCGGTGCTGGAGATCCTGCAGCAGGATTATCTGCGCACGGCAAAGGCAAAGGGAATCGGTAGATTTAAGGTGATCAACAAGCATGCGCTGAGAAACGCCCTGATCCCCATCGTGACGGTGATCGGCATGGAAATCCCGATGCTGTTCGGCGGTCAGGTTATTGTGGAACAGGTATTCTCCTGGCCGGGACTGGGCCTCATGACCATGAGCGCCATCACCAGCAGGGATTATCCTGTGATCATGGGTGTATGCCTGCTTTCCGCCGTTGTCGTTCTGGTGGCGAACCTGCTGACGGACATTCTGTACGCGCTGGTAGACCCCACGATTCAGCTTCAATAGGGTCAGGGGGTGAAATGATGAAGAAAAAAGAAAAGTTTGTGTCCCAAACGCCACTGGCAGCAGGAACGGCTGCCGGGGAAAAAGCGGTGAAGCAGGATATTTCAAATGAAAGCTATTTTCAGACCGTATTCCGCAGGTTCCGCAGACACCATCTGGCGGCGGTGAGCCTTGTGGTTCTGGTCATCATTGTGGGAGCCGCGCTTCTGGCGCCGGTGATCGCTCCCTACGACCCGGATGCCATTGTGGGTCCCTTTTCCGGTGCGCCGAGCGCGCAGCACTGGCTGGGAACCGATCAGATCGGACGTGACGTGCTGAGCCGTCTTCTGTATGCGACCCGGATTTCCCTTCTGGTGGGCGTGCTGGCGACGCTGATCTCCACGGTGATCGGCGTGGTGCTGGGCCTTCTCGCCGGATATTTCGGCGGCGTGGTGGATATGATCATCATGCGCTTTACGGATATGGTGATGTCCTTCCCCTATATTCTGCTGGTGCTGGTAGCGGCGTCCATCTTCAAGCCGGGGCTGTGGAGCATTATTCTGATTCTGGGCTTCGTGGACTGGCCGGGCATCGCCAGACTGGTGAGAGGAAATGTTCTTTCCCTGCGGGAAAGCAACTTTGTAAAAGGAAATCTGGTGGCGGGAATGCCCATCAGACACATCCTGTTTTCGGAGATTCTGCCGAACACCATGGCTCCCATTCTGGTGTACGCCACCTCGGTGCTGGCCCTTTCCATGCTGGATGAAGCGGCACTGAGCTTCCTTGGCATGGGCGTGCAGCCTCCTACGGCGAGCCTTGGAAACATGCTTAACGGCGCCCAGTCTCTGACCGTGCTGACGAAGCAGCCCTGGCTGTGGATTCCGCCCGGACTGATGATCGTGATTCTGGTCATCGCCATCAATTTTATCGGGGATGCTCTGCGCGACGCGCTGGACCCCAACAGCAAAACCTGAAACGGATAGCTGCGGCTGATCGGACGCTCCGGCCGGCCGCAGAGAAGAGGGCGTTTTCTGCCGCAGGGCGGGGAGCGCCTGATTTCATATAAAGAATGGAGATTAAAATGCAGAAAAAATTAGAAGAAATGTTTGAGTGGTTTCACAGAAATCCGGAGCTGTCCTATGAGGAATACCGCACCACGGAGCACATCCGGCAGATTCTGACGGACGCGGGGGTGGAGATCCTGCCGCTTCCGCTGGAAACGGGGCTTGTGGCGGTAGTTCGCGGGGAACAGGAGGGGCCGGTGCAGGCGCTTCGCTGCGACATCGACGCGCTCCCTATCCTGGAGGAAACGGGGCTTTCCTACGCTTCCGAAATTCCGGGGAAGATGCATGCCTGCGGGCATGATTTCCATATCACGGCCGGACTGGGCGTGGCGCTTCTGCTGCAGGAAAGAAAGCAGGAGCTTGCCGGAACGGTGAAGATCCTCTTCCAGCCCGGTGAAGAATCCTCGCTGGGCGCGCTGAAAATGCTGGAAACGGATGTGTGCGACGATGTGGAATTTTTCTGGGGGCTGCATGCGGATCCCACAAACGAGGCGGGCGTCATCGGCCTGCGGGCAGGATACGTGTCGGCGGCGGTTGACCGGTTTGTGCTCACAATAAAGGGCGTTGGCTGCCACGGAGCCCATCCGGACGACGGAGTGGATCCCATTCCCGCCGCCTGCGCAGTGGTGCAGGCTCTGCAGACCATCGTGACGAGAAACGTGAACGCCTTTCATCCGGCGCTGATCAGCGTCACCCGGATAGAAGCGGGCAATACCTGGAATGTGATTCCCGAAACAGCGGAACTGGAAGGAACGGTGCGCACCATGGACCGGGCGGACAGAGAGCTGTTTGAGAAAAAAGTGGCGCTGATTGCGCAGAAGACGGCGGAGGCCTATGGCGCAGAGGCGCAGGTACAGTGGATTCCCGGCCCGCCCGCCGTCGTCAACGATGAGAAAATGGCGGAATACGCGGCGGATGTGGCCCGCAGACTGGGCTTTTCGGTGGTGCCGGAGGAACAGTCCCTGGGCGGAGACGACTTCTCCTTTTATGAGGAAAAGGCGCCTGGCTGCTACATCAAGATCGGAACCGGTAAAGGGCAGCTGATCCATCAGCCGGGCTTTGCGGTGGAAGAGAGCGTGCTGGAGCCGACGGCAGAGTATCTGACGGAGGTGCTGATGGGGGAGAGGTAGAGAGCGCTTTTTAAGTGGTGAAAGAAGATCAATAAGAATGTCCCTGTGGAAACTGATCCTTTATGTTGATTTGGGTGTTTCCGCAGGGATTTTTAGTTAATAACCATGGTTGACTAAAAAAGTCCTATATAGTAATATTCCATATAGGAGGAAATGTAATGCAGACAAACGGTGGATTTTTGATCTCTCAGATTAAGCAGCTTAGTGGACGAATTTTTAATTCTCTTCTACAGAAAGCGGGAATTGAAGAATTCAATGGAGCGCAGGGGCGGATTCTGTATGTGCTCTGGCAGGAAGATCATCTTCCCATTGTGGAATTGTCACGAAGAACCGGACTGGCGAAAACTACATTGACCGGGATGCTGGGCCGGATGGAGGAAAGGGGATTTTTGAGCAGAATTCCGGCTCCGGAGGATCGGCGGCAGCTGCAGATCGTTCTGACGCCAAAGGCTCGGGCATTGAGTGGGAAATATGATGAAGTATCGGACAAAATGGGTGAGCTGTTCTACAAAAGCTTTAGCGATGAAGAAATTATCCGGTTTGAAGAGATGCTGGAAAGGATACGACAGAATCTGCAGGAGGTTTGAGAAAAACGAATCCATCAGTTGGGGGCAGGAAAAGGAGGAAATGATGGAGCGAAAACTGACAGAGGAAATCAGGGCGCTTGTGGAGCGTTCAAAATTTGTATTTGTGGCATCTGTGGACGAAAGCGGAGAGCCGAACATTAAGGTAATGTTTGCGAAGGCTCGTGACAAAATGGGTGTGTACTATATGTCTACCAATTATTCTTCAAAAAGAGTGCAGCAGTTTCAGCAGAACCCGAAAGCATGTATTTATTTCTGTGATGAGAAGAATTTTCAGGGACTCCGTTTGAATGGTAATATGGAAGTATGTACGGATCGCGCGAACAGGGAGCGACTCTGGGAGGAAAGGGATATCATGTATTATCCGCAGGGGGTGGATGATTCGGATTACTGCGTACTGAAATTCACCGCGCAGAGAGGAAATTATTATCACGGCCTAAGAAACGTGGATTTCCAGATTGGAGAACTGGAAGAAGGAGGGACGGGCGTATGAGAGCAAACTGTCTGGGGGAAAATGCCGTTATTGGGCTGGTCTCTCCAAGTTACATTGCCGTGCCGACACAATATGAGAAAATTATTTCCGGTCTGGAGAGAAAGGGATTTACTGTAAAAACAGGAAAATACCTGTATCAGACAACATATGGATATCTTGCCGCAACATGGGAGCGGGCAGCAGATTTGAATAATATGATATGTGATAATGGGGTGAATATGCTTTTCTTTGGAGGAGGAACGGGCAGCGTTCCGCTGTTGCCATATATTGAGTATGAGAACATACGAAAGCACCCGAAACTGTTTGTAAGCTACAGTGACGGAACTTCAATATTGAATGCCATTTATTTTCAGACAGGGCTGGAAACCTACTATGGTCAGATGCCGGGACTGTTTGAAAATATTTCAGAGGCTGATTATTTTCAATTTTCTTCTCATTTCGTGGAAAACAGTGCAGATTGCTTGCAGGGAAATGGAAAGTGGAAAACGATTTGTGGCGGAACAGCAGAAGGAATATTGGTAGGGGGATATCTGGGAAATGTTGCGCTTGAGATTGGAAGCCAGTATTTTGATCTGAAAAGGGAAGAAAAATATCTGCTTTTTCTTGAGGACCATGAACGATTTTCCAGTGTGGCGGAAGTTGATATGTATCTCTCCCATATAGAGCAGAACGAGGGAATAAAAAACGTTTCAGGGCTTCTGTTTGGCTGCTATTCCAGCGGAGAGGATAGCGCTGAAAGTCCGCTTCATCAGCTTTTTGAACTGCTGGAGCGTTTTGGAAAGAGGAACGGCATTCCGGTAGTATACTGTGATGAGTTTGGCCACGGTGAAAAACATGCAATACTTCCGATCGGAAGGAGAGTTGTGTTGGATGCAGACGGTCAGGTTCTTCAATTTTGAACCGTTAAGAAGATGCCTTTGTTATGCGGTATACCTGTTGCCAGTCAAAAGCCTGGCGTTATGCTGCAGATGCTCAGGTCTGCCTGGATACGCCATTGGTGAAACTCATATACGATAAAAATATGTGGATCACTTATTCCTGTCAGAAAAAAATTATGCTATCATGAATCCAACAGAATGGAAACATTCAGAGAGGGGGATGTCATGAAAAAACAATCTGAAGGTCCGGCAATTCTATTTTTACTGCTCCGCCTGTTCATCTGCCTGTGGCTTGGGTGGACAGCCCTGAATGTGTGGGGAATCGGCGGAAGGATTGTGGACTGGTATACGGACGAGACGGTTCTGAGTCTGGCCAGAGAGTCTTTCTGGTGTAACGAGGGACTTTGGATTGCCATGGGGCTGGCCGGTATTCTGATTCTGTGGGATATGGTGAAAATCTGTCGCTATGTAATCGTAAAATATCTGCTGGAAAAATCGTGTAGACTGCGGTTTGGGCCCTGGACCGCCGTTGTATGGGTGACCTTTCTTGCAGTCGGCGCCGGACTTGTTTTTCAGGGATGGAGGCTGATGGCCCCTTATGAAAGGGCGATTGACGATTATCTGGCCGGAGGAGAGGGGCGGGAAGAGTCGGAGGTCCCTTATCCGCCGGAACCCATCTACCGGAAGATTCCGGATGAGCCGATTGTGTCAATCCAGATCAACACAATCAAGGATTATCCGGCTGCCGGAACGGAAGATTTCCAGGCCTTTCTGGACGGGCTGTCCGGGCTGGAGAAGGTAGACCCGCTGGAACAGCAGGATATGGTGCGGGGAGAGGAGGATCTCGCGGTCACACTTCGTTATGAAGGAGAAAAAAGAGCGACGCTTCTGTTTTTTCAGCCGGAGGCAGAGGCGGAACAGTGGTACGTGGAGACAGAAGACGGAACGATTTTTGAGGGCGGAGATTTTATAGAGGACTATGTAAATGTGGCGAGGACGGAGCCGGAGGGCTCAGAGGAAAGCGCTGCCGGAGAGCTTCTGTTTGAACCGGAGAAAATACAGCAGTACGTGAATCTGAACCGTCTGCTTGCTGACCTTGGAGTTTCCTGTAGCACACAGGATATGAGAGCGTTTCTGGCAATGGAAACGTTGGACCAAATGGAGCTGTGGGATACACAGGAAGAAGCGCTTCAGGCAGCCAGGGAGGAACTGGCCTGGCGGATGCAGCAGTACAGGTATGCGGTTCAGGAGGGCTATGCGCTGACGGAGGAAGAGCTTGACGAACGAATGGCGGAAAGAGATGCCATGATAATGGCTGCGCCCAATTTTTCCGATCTGGAAGCTGCTTTTGAGGAATGCGGAAGCTCATATGAGGAATATCAGCAGGCAGTCCGGGAGGAATACCGGATCACCTGTACCATAGAAAAGCTGTATGATGCAGTGTATGAGGAATTCCGGCATGGAAATGACAGGATCGGTGACACGGTGTGCGGGGATGTGGCGGAATACTGGAGCTGTTATCTTGCCGGGATCGTATACCCGGCCACAGAGGACTGGAAAGAAACGACGCTGGTGCCGATGCTGGAGGAGGCGGAGAAATTCTGCGTGTCTCTGGACTGGCAGGAACTGAACCAGACTTCGCAGGAAACGGGATTTTCTTTCGCAGAGTTAAAAAATCTGCAGTTTTGTTTTTCCAGCGGGGCAGGAGCCTGGTCAACTCTTCTGACAATCCGGGAGGATGGGAGCTTTTCCGGAGAATATCATGACAGCGATATGGGAGTGGCGGGAGATAATTTCCCGAACGGAACCTGTTATAAGTGTAACTTTTACGGCAGGTTTACGCAGCCCGTAGAAGTGAATACATATACGTATTCCGTGAAGATTGCAGAAATCGCTTATGAAAAGGAGGCGGGTACGGAGGAGATTATCGATGGAATTCGCTACTGTTATGAAAGTGCATATGGCCTGGAAAATGCTGAAAATATTTTGATCTATCTTCCCGGCGCACCGTTGGATGAACTTCCTGAGGAATTCCGAAGCTGGATTGGTTATTATGATCTTTCTCGTACCACGGAGACGGAGCTTCCTTTCTATGCGCTGAATAATGAGGCGCAGCAACAGGGATTTACCAGCTATGACATTGGGGAAAGCATACAGAATCGACTGACGTATATGGAGGAACAATCCGACGCACTGGAACGGGATATACAGGAGAACGCTTCCCTAACCCAGGCAGATCTCAATGTGAAGTCACAGGAACTGTATGATATGTGGGATTCCATGCTTAATGAGGTATGGGAGACTCTGAAGCAGACGCAGGATGCGGAAACCATGGAAAAGCTGAACGTACAGGAAAGAGAATGGATTGCCTGGAAGGAGCGTCAGATCCGGGAGGCCGGTGAGGAATTCGAAGGCGGAAGTCTGCAGCCAATGGTCTGTGCGCAAAAGGCGGCGGAACTTACCAGGGAGCGGGTATATGAACTGATCGCCGTACTGGATCCAGAGTAAACAGGAATGCCAAAAAAACAGGGATATGGCTCAAAACCACACCCTGTTTTTTGCTGAAAAATTTTAAAAATAATCCGAAAAATAAGGCTTCTCCACCGGAATCAGCCGTTCCAGCCAGGTAAGCATGTAGTATTCGGTCCGGATTTTTTCATGATCGTACAGATAGCTGGGGCGTTTGTATCCCATGAGCATGGTGGTCAGGGTGTTGATATCCAGCTCCACCACGTTAATGGACTGGTTGTTTTCCACCCTCTCGCACCGGGTCTCTCCTCCCTTCCAGGAGACCAGATAGTCGCCGGTATTCCAGGGAGCCATTTCGTCTGTCACCCGGAAGTGGATGCGGAAATCCTCGGGCTGAATCTGCCAGGGATATTCCCGCAGGAAGGCTTCCGCATCGATGATCCGCGCCATGATATAGGGAGAGATGGTTTCCGTGATCTCGCTGTCCTCCAGCAGGTAGGCCATGGGTTCGCCGGAATAGTTGTCCCCCACCACCTGGGTGATCATGGAAAAATGCGCGGTAATATAATTCCACAGACCGTAATTGGCTTCGATGTTCAGATAGACCATTTCCTTGATATGGAAGATCTCATTCGCAATGTAATAGACGATATAGCCGAGCGGCTTATGTTCTTTATTATAATAGACGGCGACAATCATGTCGTCGTTTTCCCATCGCCAGTATTCGTCCCAGGCCAGGCTGTCGCGGATCAGGGCGCCGTGGCGCTGGACGGCGAAATAGGAATATACGTTATGAAAATCCTCTGAGTCCTCGCTGACCCGTTCCACCATGCCCTCCACCGGACGGGGCTTCGGCAGCTGGGTATCCCGGATGGTAAAGGCGATTTTGTCAGATACGATCTCCCAGCCCATCTTCCGGTAAAAGGGAATCGAGTAAGGGTAGAGGAAGGAGATCGGAAATTCCTGCTCATGCATGTAGTTGATGGCCCGGCGCATCAGGGAATGGATCAGACCACGCCCGGTATATTCCGGGTAGGTGGCGACGCCAGTGATGCCTCCCATATCCATGATATTGTCGTGAATGTTCACTTTCATGGAATAAACCACGATCATGGACGCCAGCCGGTCCTTGTAAAACCATCCGAGAACATAGGCCTTCTCCAGCATGGGCCGCTTGGCGGATATGAATTCATCCTGCTGCCAGCCAGTCTGAAGGAGCTCATAGGAGGTCACCTGAAAGGCGTAGGTGAGAAGGGCGTTGAACTGCTCCAGATCGCTGTTGTCCAGCTCGCGCATCCGGAAATCTCCCTGCGTCTCCAGATAAACGTGGGAATCGGACGTATCCGCCGGGGTTATGCATTTGTTGTCATTGTCTTCCTTTTTTTCCATAAAATCCTCTTTGCTGCACTTTGAAGCACGTTGACATCATGAAACCATATCTATTTTACCTCAGGAAAAACGAGGCGTCCATGCTTTTTTCATATTCCAGGATAAAAAAATAAGCTCCGCCGATACAAAATCCTTGCTATTAAAAATCCCCTATGCTATAATTAGAACGACGGGCAATGACAAAAAATTAACAATATGGTCAAAGCCCGATAAATCCGCTTTTTAACAGAAAGAATAATGGAGGAAAGAACATGGCAAAGAAAATCGTTTTGGCTGGTGCATGCCGTACGGCCATCGGAACCATGGGCGGCAGCCTGAGCACGACTCCGGCGGCTGAGCTTGGTGCGATCGTCATCAAGGAAGCGTTAAAGAGAGCGGGCGTCGCTCCGGATGCAGTGGATCAGGTATATATGGGCTGCGTTATCCAGGCAGGCCTGGGACAGAACGTTGCTCGTCAGGCATCCATCAAGGCAGGCCTGCCGATCGAGGTTCCTGCCGTTACCATGAACGTTGTATGCGGTTCCGGACTGAACTGCGTGAACCAGGCCGCACAGATGATTCTGGCAGGCGAGGCTGACGTGGTGGTTGCAGGCGGCATGGAGAACATGTCCATGGCTCCTTACGCGATCCCGCAGGGACGTTACGGATACAGAATGGGAAATGCGACCATGGTGGATACCATGGTAAACGATGCGCTGACTGATGCCTTTAATCAGTATCACATGGGTATCACCGCTGAGAACATCTGTGAGAAATGGGGACTGACCAGAGAAGAACTGGACGAGTTCGCCGCATGGAGCCAGCAGAAGACGGTTGCCGCACAGGAAGCCGGAAAGTTCGACGACGAGATCGTTCCCGTTGAAGTGAAGAAGAAGAAGGAAACCATTATTTTCAATAAAGATGAAGGTCCCCGTCCGGGAACCACGAAAGAGAGCATCGCGAAGCTCCGTCCTGCGTTCAAGAAGGACGGTATCGTGACCGCTGCCAATTCCTCCGGAATCAACGACGGCGCGGCTGCCGTGATCGTGATGAGCGAGGAGAAGGCGAAGGAACTGGGCGTTACCCCCATGGCTACCTGGGTTGCCGGAGCGCTTGCGGGCGTAGATCCTGCCATCATGGGAATCGGACCGGTAGCTGCCACGAAGAAGGTGATGGCAAAGACCGGAATGACCATTGATGACTTCGATCTGATCGAGGCGAATGAGGCGTTTGCCGCTCAGTCCGTGGCTGTTGGCAAGGAACTGGGCATCAACATGGATAAGCTGAACGTGAACGGCGGAGCCATCGCTCTGGGACATCCCGTTGGAGCCAGCGGCTGCCGTATTCTGGTGACGCTGCTTCATGAGATGGTGAAGAGAGATGCGAAGAAGGGGCTTGCAACCCTGTGCATCGGCGGCGGAATGGGCTGCGCTACCATTGTGGAGAGAGATTAACAGGAATAAAAGGGAACGGTAAAACGTCCCTTCCCAAAACGGATGATTAGCCGGCGTTTCCGCCCGCTAATCATTCGTTATGAATAAATCAGATTTCATTTGAAGAGAGGATGAAAGAGATGGATTACATTGTGTATGAACAGAAAGGGAACTACGCGGTAATCACCATCAGCCGCGAGAAGGCGCTGAACGCGCTGAATTCCCATGTGCTGGAAGAGCTTGACGCTACGCTTGACGCCGTGAATCTGGACGAGGTGAGATGCCTGATTCTGACCGGCGCAGGACAGAAGTCCTTCGTTGCGGGCGCTGATATCGGAGAGATGAGCACCCTGACCAAGGCGGAGGGAGAGGCCTTCGGCAAGAAGGGAAATGATGTTTTCCGTAAGCTCGAAACCTTCCCGATCCCGGTAATCGCTGCGGTGAACGGCTTTGCCCTTGGCGGCGGCTGCGAGATCTCCATGAGCTGCGATATCAGAATCTGCTCTGACAACGCGGTGTTCGGACAGCCTGAGGTTGGCCTTGGAATTACCCCCGGCTTCGGAGGAACCCAGAGACTTGCCCGTCTGGTCGGCCCTGGAATGGCGAAGCAGATGATCTATACCGCAAGAAATATCAAAGCGGACGAAGCTTACAGAATCGGTCTTGTAAATGCGGTTTACCCGCAGGAAGAGCTGATGGCTGCCGCTGAGAAGATGGCTGCCGGCATCGCGAAGAACGCCCCCATCGCTGTCCGCAACTGCAAGAAGGCCATCAACGAGGGCCTGGATGCGGATATGGACGAAGCGATTGTGATTGAAGAGAAGCTGTTCGGCGACTGCTTCGAGTCCTATGACCAGAAGGAAGGAATGGCCGCTTTCCTTGAGAAGAGAAAAGTGGAGAAGTTCCTGAATAAATAAGTTTCCTATCATTATAACTTTACATATATAGGAGGATACATTCATGAAAGTTGGTATTATTGGTGCAGGAACCATGGGTTCCGGTATTGCACAGGCTTTTGCCCAGACCGAAGGCTATGAAGTGTTCCTGTGCGATATCAATGAAGAGTTCGCCGCAAACGGCAAGAACAGAATCGCAAAGGGCCTGGAGAAGAGAGTTGCCAGAGGAAAGATGGAGCAGGCTGCTGCTGACGCTATCCTGGCAAAGATTACCACCGGCGTGAAGACGATCTGCACGGACTGCGACCTGGTTGTGGAAGCTGCCCTGGAGAACATGGAGATCAAGAAGCAGACCTTCAAAGAGCTGCAGGACATCTGCAAGAAGGACTGCATCTTCGCAACCAACACTTCTTCCCTTTCCATCACGGAAATCGGAGCAGGCCTGGACAGACCCGTAATCGGAATGCATTTCTTCAATCCCGCTCCTGTTATGAAGCTGGTTGAAGTAATCGCAGGACTGAACACCCCTGACGAAGTGGTTGAGAAGATCAAAGAGATCTCTGTTGCCATCGGCAAGACCCCTGTTCAGGTGAACGAGGCCGCCGGATTCGTTGTAAACAGAATCCTTGTTCCCATGATCAACGAAGCAATCGGCATCTATGCAGACGGCGTTGCTACCGTAGAGGATATCGATACCGCTATGAAGCTGGGCGCAAATCATCCCATGGGACCGCTGGCTCTGGGCGATCTGATCGGCCTGGATATCGTGCTTGCCATCATGGAGGTTCTGCAGGCTGAGACGGGAGATCCCAAGTACCGTCCTCATCCGCTGCTTCGTAAGATGGTTCGCGGCGGTAAGCTCGGCCAGAAGACCGGAAAGGGCTTCTACGATTACAGCAAATAAGTCAAATACGGCAGTGTCGGCACTGTGAAGCTGTCTGAAACAGCAGCCGGCATATCCCGCGGGCAGGCCGCCGGGAAACGGAACGAAGAAAGCTCCGCCTCCCGCGACCTGCCGCCGTGTGAAATCAGGCGGACGATTTTCAGGATGTCCTGATCCCCGCAGAGGCGCCGGTGCGTGAAAGCGCGCGGCGGATGCGGGAACATAGATAAAACGGAGGAGTAAATAATCATGGATTTTACGTTAAGCAAAGAGCATGAAATGGCGAGGACTCTTTTCAGAGATTTTGCCGAAAAGGAAGTGAAGCCTCTTGCTCAGGAGGTTGACGAGACGGAAGAATTCCCCAGAGGAACCGTTGAGAAGATGGCGAAGCTGGGCTTCCTTGGTATTCCGATCCCGAAGGAGTACGGCGGACAGGGCTGCGATCCTCTGACCTACGCTATGTGCGTGGAAGAGCTTTCCAAGGTCTGCGGTACCACAGGCGTTATCGTATCCGCACACACCTCTCTGTGCTGCGATCCGATCCTGACCTACGGAACGGAAGAGCAGAAGCAGAAATACCTGGTTCCCCTTGCAAAGGGCGAGAAGCTGGGCGCTTTCGGTCTGACCGAGCCCGGTGCAGGAACTGACGCGCAGGGACAGCAGACCAAGGCTGTTCTGGACGGCGACGAGTGGGTATTGAACGGCTCCAAGATCTTCATCACTAACGGTAAGGAAGCGGACGTTTATGTGATTTTCGCAGTTACCGGCGTGACTGAGGATAAGAAGGGCAGAAAGAAAAAAATGATCTCCGCTTTCATCGTGGAGAAGGGAACTCCCGGCTTCAGCTTCGGAACGAAGGAGAAGAAGATGGGTATCCGCGGATCCTCTACTTATGAGCTGATCTTCACCGACTGCAGAATTCCGAAGGAGAACCTGCTTGGTGCAGAAGGCAAGGGCTTTGGAATCGCAATGCATACGCTGGATGGCGGACGTATCGGAATCGCTGCACAGGCTCTCGGACTTGCGGAAGGCGCTCTGGAGAACACCATCGCTTACGTGAAGGAGAGAAAGCAGTTCGGCCGCGCAATCGGTGCATTCCAGAACACCCAGTTCCAGATCGCTGACATGGCTACCAAGGTTGAGGCTGCTCAGCTCCTGGTTTACAAGGCTGCCATGGCAAAGGCTACCCAGAAGGTATATTCCGTGGAAGCTGCCAAGGCGAAGCTGTACGCTGCAGAAGTTGCCATGGAAGTTACCACCAAGGCGGTTCAGCTGCACGGCGGCTACGGCTACACGAGAGAGTACGATGTGGAGCGCATGATGCGTGACGCGAAGATCACCGAGATCTATGAAGGAACCAGCGAGGTTCAGAGAATGGTTATCTCCGGCGCCCTGCTGAAATAATTGATTTCGTTTAGCTGTTTGTGTGAGAATAGACAAAGAAACAAGGAGAGAAAATACAATGAAAATTGTTGTTTGTATTAAGCAGGTCCCTGATACAAAGGGCGGCGTGAAATTCAAACCCGACGGAACGCTGGACAGGGCTGCCATGCTGACGATCATGAATCCGGACGACAAGGCAGGACTGGAAGCGGCTCTGAGACTGAAGGATCAGTACGGCGCAGAGGTTACCGTTATCACCATGGGACTTCCCAAGGCAGAAGAGGTTCTGCGTGAGGCTCTGGCTATGGGCGCTGACAACGGCATCCTGGTGACCGACAGAGTGCTGGGCGGCGCAGATACCTGGGCTACTTCCCAGACCATCGCAGGCGCGATCCGCAACCTGGACTATGATCTGATCATCACCGGACGTCAGGCAATCGACGGCGATACCGCTCAGGTTGGTCCTCAGATTTCCGAGCATCTTGGAATCCCGGTGATTTCCTATGCACAGGACATCAAGATCGACGGCGACAGCGTGATCGTAGAGCGTCAGTTTGACGACAGATATCACGTGCTCAAGGCAAAAATGCCCTGCCTGATCACTGCTCTGGGCGAACTGAACGAGCCCAGATACATGACTCCCGGCGGAATCTTCGACGCTTTCAAGAAGGAGATCACTGTTTGGGGAAGAGCTGACCTGAAGGATGTGGATGATTCCAACTTAGGGTTGAAGGGATCCCCGACCCAGATCGCAAAGGCATCTGACAAGGTAAGAAAGGGTGCCGGCGAGAAGTTTACCTTCGATGCTCCGGATGAGGCTGCTTCTTTCATTACCGGAAAGTTACAGGAAAAGCACATCATTTAAATTTTAGGAAAAGTGTGGTGAATGAGGATGAATTTAGAAGAATATAAGGGAGTATACGTCTTTGCGCAGCAGGTAGATAACGTGGTGAGCGGTATCGCATACGAGCTGATCGGCAAAGGAAAAGAACTGGCAAAGGATCTTGGAACGGAAGTGACCGCTGTTCTGATCGGTTCCGACGTGAAAGGTCTTGCTGATGATCTGGCCGCTTACGGCGCAGACAAGGTGATCGTGGTTGACGATCCCGAACTGAAGGAGTACAGAACGGAGCCTTACGCACATGCTCTGGCTTCCGTAATCGAGAAATACAAACCCGAAATCATGCTGGTTGGCGCAACCGCCATCGGCCGTGACCTTGGCCCCCGCGTATCCGCGAGAGTTCATACCGGTCTGACCGCTGACTGTACCCAGCTTGAGATCGGCGATTTCCCGCTGAATCCTGTGCCTGGACAGGAGCAGAAGCACAATCAGCTGCTCATGACCCGTCCTGCATTCGGCGGAAACACCATCGCTACCATCGCCTGCCCGAACTTCCGCCCTCAGATGGCTACGGTTCGTCCCGGCGTTATGCAGAAACTGCCTAAGGTGGAAGGCGCCAAGGCGGTTGTGGAGGAGTTCAATCCCGGATTCACTCCTGACAACAAGTATGTGGAGATCCTTGACATCGTGAAGTCCGTTGTGGACACCGTTGATATCATGGATGCAAAGATTCTGGTATCCGGCGGCCGCGGCGTTGGAAGCCCGGAGAACTTCAAGCTTCTGGACGATCTGGCAGAAGCCATCGGCGGAACCGTGAGCTGCTCCCGTGCCGTTGTTGACGCAGGCTGGAAGCCGAAGGATCTGCAGGTAGGACAGACCGGTAAGACCGTTCGCCCGAACGTGTACTTCGCTATCGGTATTTCCGGAGCCATCCAGCATCTTGCCGGAATGGAAGAGTCCGACCTGATCATTGCCATCAACAAGGATGAGACCGCACCCATCTTCGATGTTGCTGACTACGGAATCGTGGGCGACCTGAACAAGATCGTTCCTCTCCTGACCCAGCAGATCAAAGCGGTTAAGGCACAGAATAAATAAATCAGTTTCCTGAAAAGAACGCTGCCGGAAAGCGGATAACTGCCGCAGGGCGGCGTTCTTTTTTCATGTGAAAGCTCCGGCAAGCGGCTGTGCAGACTGCGTACTTGTACGCAAGGATGCACAGACATTTGCCGGGCAAGGGAGAATAAGCAAGGAGGGTGATAGCCCGGATTGCGAATTCCCCCGGCGATTGCGGAGCAATCGGCTTTCACATGCGGCGCTGTGTGCGCACACAGTGTCTGACACCTGAAAAGAGGAGAAAGGAGTGAACGATGAGCGACTTTTGTTTAAGCTGCTGTTCTACGGCAGATCTGACGGCGGAGCATTTTCAGCAGAGGGGAATTTCCTATATCTGCTTCCACTATGAGCTGGACGGAAAGGAGTATCTGGATGACTGTGGAAAATCCATGGATTTTGAAACTTTTTACCGGGCCATGGATAATGGAGCGGATACCAAGACATCCCAGGTGAATACGGAAGAATTTGAAGCCTATTTTGAACCCTTCCTGAAGGAAGGAAAGGATATCGTGCACGTCTGCCTCTCCTCCGGCATTTCCGGTGTGTTCAACTCGGCGAACGTGGCGAAAGCCGAGCTGGAAGAAAGATATCCTGACCGGAAAATTTATGTGGTGGATTCTCTCGGAGCTTCCTCCGGTTATGGACTTCTGATGGACCGGCTGGCCGATCTGCGAGATGAGGGAATGAGCGCCGAACAGGTTTACGAGTGGGCGATGGCACACCGGCTGAACGTACACCACTGGTTTTTCTCCACGGACCTGAAATTCTACATAAAGGGCGGAAGAATCTCCAAAACGGCCGGTTTTGTGGGCGGCATGCTGGGAATCTGTCCGCTTCTGAACATGGACGATCAGGGAAGGCTGATCCCCAGGGCAAAGATCCGCAGCAAACGCAAGGTAATTCAGGCGATTGTGGATAAAATGGAAGAAAATGCCGACGACGGCCTGAACTATTCCGGCAAATGCTATATCTCCCAGTCCGCCTGCATGGAAGACGCCAGAGAGGTCGCCCGTCTGGTGGAGGAGCGCTTCCCGAAGCTGAACGGCAGGGTGGAAATCAACTATGTGGGTACCACCATTGGAAGCCATACCGGTCCCGGAACGGTCGCCCTGTTCTTCTGGGGAAAAAAGAGAGAGGCTTAAGTCATGTCTAAAAACAAGGAAATCAAGACCAACGCCATGCGCATTCTGGACCGCATGAAAATTCCCTATTCGCATTATACTTATGAATGCTAGGAGTTCACGGACGGCGTGCAGGTGGCGGATATGCTGGGGCTGCCCCATGAGAAGGTTTACAAAACGCTGGTGGCACAGGGAGCCTCCAGAGAATATTTTGTTTTCGTCATTCCCATCGAGGCAGAGCTGGATCTGAAAAAAGCCGCCCGGGCGGTGGGGGAGAAGTCCGTTTCCATGATTCATGTGAAGGAGATCAACTCCGTGACGGGCTACGTGCGCGGCGGATGCACCGCAGTGGGCATGAAAAAGCAGTACCGGACCGTGATCGACGAAAGCGCCGAATCGCTTTCTTCCATGATCGTCAGCGGCGGCCGGATCGGTTCGCAGATCGAGCTGGCACCGCAGGATCTGGCAGAGGCCAGCAGGGCGCAGTTCGTGGATGTCCTGGCGTAAGGAAAATGCCGGAACCGGAAGGCGTGGAAAAAGCGGCGGAATAAAAAGGGATAGAGAAAAAAGAGACAGAGGAATAAAAGAGGCGGCGGAATGAAACCTGTTGGGAAAAAAAGCGCACGGAGCGCCAGGGGATGGGATAAGCACATGTCGAAGAAGCTGGATTCCCTGTGCCTTGTGGCTTCCGTGGCGATCATTATAGTTACGGCGGCGCTGGAGCTTCGCGACCGCAGAAAAACAGATGAGGAAAACAGCTTTGGAAAAAGATAAGACGATAATGGATTATGATACGGTCAGTCTGGACGACGAGGGCAACGCAGTGGTGATCATCGATCAGACCCTTTTGCCCGGAAGGACAGAACTGATCCGTTTAAAAACGGCGGAGGAAATCTGGGACGCCATTTACCTGCTGAAGGTGCGCGGCGCGCCGGCCATCGGCGTGACGGCGGCGTTCGGCATCTACCTTCTTGCAAAAGCCTGCAGGGAGGAAAATTATGACAGATTTCTTGCAGAATTCAGAAAAAATAAGGAATATTTGGACTCTTCCCGTCCCACGGCCGTGAATCTTTCCTGGGCGCTGAACCGGATGGAGCGTGTGGTGACAGAAAACGCAGACCGCCCGGTGCCGCAGATCGTTTCCCTCCTGAAAAAGGAGGCGGAGGAGATTCGGGATGAGGATATCCGTGTGTGCAGAAAGATCGGGGAATACGGCCTGACGCTTGTGAAAAAGGGAGACGGCATTCTCACTCACTGCAATGCGGGCCAGCTCGCCACCGTCCGCTATGGTACAGCCACCGCGCCCATCTATCTGGGACAGGAGCAGGGATATGGCTTTCATGTGTATGCGGATGAGACCCGCCCGCTTCTGCAGGGAGCCAGGCTGACCGCCTATGAGCTGCTCTCCTCCGGCGTGGACGTGACCCTGATCTGCGACAATATGGCATCCACCGTGATGAAAAACGGCTGGGTGAACGCCGTGTTCGTGGGCTGTGACCGGGTGGCGGCAAACGGGGATACCGCCAACAAGATCGGAACCTCCGGCGTAGCCATTCTGGCGGCTCATTATGGCATTCCGTTCTACGTCTGCGCGCCCACCTCGACCATCGATCTGTCCACGCCGACGGGAGCGGATATCCGCATCGAGGAGAGGAAGGCGGAAGAGGTGAGCGAGATGTGGTACAGGGAACGGATGGCTCCGGAGGGCGTGAAAATTTTCAATCCGGCCTTTGATGTGACCGACCACAGCCTGATTACCGGCATCGTGACGGAATACGGCGTTCTGCGCGCGCCTTATGAAGAGGCGTTTAGAAATCTTCCGGGAAAGCGGGTCTGAAAGGCCCGACAGACCTGGAGAAAAGGAGACCGGCGTGTCCCGCTTCTTAATTCTTTTTTAAAAAAAGAAAAAAAGGATGGACTTTTTTCTCAAAATGGAATATAGTGAGGTTCGTCTAAGAGGGGCCGTGACAGAAAATTCAGTCCCCCAAAGAGGTGCCTTGCAGAATGAAACAAAAATCAATCGCAGTAACAAAAGCGGCGGAACGGAATTACAGGATGGATAACCTGAAGTGCCTGCTGATCTTTGCAGTGGTTTTCGGGCATATGCTGGAGCTGTTCATGGGAAAGAACGACGGCTTCAAGGTGATTTATCTGGTCATTTATTCCTTTCATATGCCGCTTTTTGCTTTTGTTTCGGGCGTGTTTGCCCGGTACAGCCCGGAAAAGATCAGAAACCATCTGATCTATCCGTATGTGGTTTTCCAGATCCTTTATCTGCTTTTTGCAAACAATGTGCTGGAAAAGGAGACGGAGGTCCAGTTTACCACTCCATACTGGCTTCTGTGGTATCTGTTCGCCAGCATCGCATGGAATCTGCTGCTTCCGCTGGTTCAGGGAAGCGGCTTTACCTGGCGGAAAAAGGCTGTGGTTCTCGCGGCCGCATTCCTGGCGGGAATTCTGATCGGCTTTGATGATAAGGCGGGCTATTACCTTTCCTTTTCCAGAATTGTGGAATTTTTCCCTTATTTTTTGATGGGAGCGTACTATCGGGAATGGTCGGACCGGAGGAAAACAGAGGCTCCGGAAAAGCGGTCATTGGCCGGTTTTCAGAGTTTTCCGGACGGTGCCTCTCCCGTGCGGACCGGGCAGCCGGAAGCAGCAGGAGAAGGGAGCTCTGCCGGAGTTTTCCTGAAACAGAGAATCCGAAAAGCGGCGGCGCGCCCAGTCTTTGCGCTCTGCCTTGGTGCTTTGCTCTGCGCCCTGATTTATGTGATCACGGAGAATGTGGATGAGATCAAATATGCCTGGCTGTATGGCTCCGTATCCTATGAGACGGGAAATTACAGCTGGCGTTTCCGCCTGCTGAGCATCGGTGCCGCCCTGCTGTGGCTGGTCTTTTTCCTGGTGAGTATTCCCGCAAGGAAGATCCCCTTCCTGTCCTATATCGGCGCCAATACCATGCCGGTCTATCTGCTCCATGGCTTTTTCATCAAGCTGATGAGCAAGAGCCGTCTGTTCAACGAGATCGAGCACGACCTGTTCACCGGCCTTCTGATCAGCGCTTTTCTGGTGCTCCTT
>UQVK01000008.1 GCA_900544445.1 uncultured Lachnospiraceae bacterium | reverse complement strand
AAAAAAGGGCGCCGGAAGGCGTCTGGTTGGAATAACAGTTTATAAGTTTAACCTGGTTCAGGCAGATAACAGCTTTCACAAAACCTCACTATATGTTATGATCATTCAATATGAAATGCACTGCACCAACATTCTTCAGGAGGAAGCACGCATGGATCAAAAAACATACCGCACAATCGAAGAATATATGCTGAGTTTTATGAAAGATGCCGCCCACGATCCCATGCATATTTACCGGGTGTTGTATCAGGCCCTGCAAATAGCAAAGGGATACCCTGAGGTGAATCAGGATATTTTGATCGCAAGCTGCCTTCTCCATGATATTGGCAGGATGAAACAGTTCCAGAATCCCCGGTTGTGTCATGCCGAAGAGGGCGGAAAAATGGCGTATGAATTTATGAGGAGCCTGGGATGGAACGAAAAAGACTGTAAGCATATTCAGGAGTGTATCACAACCCATCGATTCAGAACAGACCGTCAGCCTGAATCAATAGAGGCCAAAATCCTTTTTGATGCAGACAAGCTGGACGTTACCGGAGCGTTGGGAATTTCCCGGACATTACTCTATAAAGGCCAGACGGGCGAGCCATTGTATGCCGTGGATGCCGAAAACCGGATATACGAAGGAAAGGGCAGAAATGAGCCGGAATCCTTTCTGAAAGAATACCATTTCAAACTAAGCAGGTTATATGAAACGTTTTATACGCCGGAGGCTTTTGAAACAGCAAGGCGCAGAAAAGAGATAACGGTAATGTTTTATCATGAGCTCATGGATGAAATATCAACAGACGATATGGACCAGCTGTTAAATTTGGAGAATTAAGGAAAAAAAGAAAAGTTTTCGGCAAAAAAAGATTGACACATTCTCCCTTCGATGCTATGATTTATGAGTATGCCGCATGACGGGGTAAAAGTATGTCCGGCCGCAGGCCGCACATCACCGCAGTCAGCGAGTTTGAGAAATAGGAGGTGCCCTATGTACGCAATTATTGCAACAGGTGGAAAACAGTACAAGGTTTCCGAAGGCGATGTTCTCAAGGTAGAGAAGCTGAACGCTGCGACTGGAGACACTGTAACGTTTGACCAGGTGGTAGCAGTGAGCGACAACGGCCTGAAGGTAGGCGCAGATGTTGCGAACGCTACGGTTTCCGCTACGGTTGTTGGCGAAGGCAAAGGCAAGAAAGTCATCGTCTACAAGTATAAGAGAAAAACCGGCTATCACAAGAAGAACGGTCACAGACAGCCTTACACGCAGGTTAAGATCGAAAAGATCAACGCTTAATCTTTCAGCCATGACGATAGTAACGGTCAAAAAAAACAGTGCCGGAGCCTATACAGGTTTTACCTGCAGCGGGCACAGCGGCTATGCGGCCGCGGGAAGCGATATCGTCTGTGCAGCCGTTTCCATTCTGGTCATTAACACCATCAATTCCATCGAGCGCTTTGCGCAGGATGAGATGCAGGTGGAGACAGAAGAGGAAGAGGGGCTGATCGATGTGGCTTTTCCCAATGAAATCAGCAGCGAAGCATCCCTGTTGATGGATTCCATGGTGCTGGGTTTAACGGACGTAAAAAATCAGTATGGCAGAAAATACCTGAAACTTCAATTCGAGGAGGTGTAAACCTATGTTACAGCTGAACCTTCAGTTTTTTGCTCATAAAAAGGGTGTTGGTTCCACGAAGAACGGCAGAGATTCCGAGTCCAAGAGACTTGGCGCGAAGAGAGCCGACGGACAGTTTGTAAAGGCAGGAAACATCCTTTACAGACAGCGCGGAACGAAGATTCATCCCGGCGTGAACGTTGGACGCGGCGGCGATGATACGTTGTTCGCAACGGTTGACGGTATACTGAGATTCGAAAGAAAGGGAAGAGACAGGAAGCAGGCTTCCGTTTATCCCGTAGAACAGTAAGTTACCGAAACGGAGATTTCTGAGAATGCCGGGCTTCAAACAGTCATGTTTGAAGCCCTTTCCGTTATAAAGGGAGTGTGAAAAACAAGCCTGATGGCTTATTTTTCACACGGCAATTTGTGCCGGAGCGTCACAAATTGCTTTGATGGCAGAAGAGAAATTGCATTCGCGATTTCTCTTCGCCTCGTCGCTTACGCTCCGGAATGGAGATTTTCATGTTTGCAGACAGAGCGAGAATCTATGTCAGAAGCGGCAAGGGCGGCGACGGCCACGTCTCCTTCCGCAGAGAAAAATATGTGCCCAGCGGCGGGCCTGACGGCGGAGACGGCGGAAGGGGCGGTGACGTGATCTTCCAGGTGGACGAGGGCCTGAATACCCTGACAGATTTCAGGCATGTCCGCAAATACAAAGCCGGCGACGGTCAGGAGGGCGGAAAGCGCAACTGCCGCGGTAAGGACGGCGACGACATCATCATCAAGGTCCCGGAAGGAACCGTCATCAAGGAAGCCCAGAGCGGCCGGGTCATCGCGGATATGTCCGGAGAAAACAGGCGGATCGTGCTCCTGACCGGAGGAAAGGGCGGAAACGGCAACCAGCACTATGCCACCAGCACCATGCAGGCGCCCAAGTATGCCCAGCCGGGACAGCCTGCCAGAGAGCTGGAGCTTTTCCTGGAGTTGAAAATGATCGCGGATGTGGGGCTGGTCGGCTTCCCCAATGTGGGAAAATCCACCCTCCTTTCCCGGGTTACCAACGCCAGGCCGAAGATCGCCAACTATCATTTCACCACCATTGTCCCCAATCTGGGCGTGGTGGACATGGACGGGGCAAAGGGCTTCGTGATCGCGGATATTCCCGGTCTGATTGAAGGCGCCTCGGAGGGTGTGGGACTGGGTCATGAATTCCTGCGCCATATCGAACGGACGAAGGTGATCATTCACATGGTGGACGCCGCAGGCACGGAGGGACGTGATCCGATCGCGGACATCTATGCCATCAATAAAGAACTGGAAGCCTATAATATGGAAATCGCTTCCCGTCCGACGGTCATCGCCGCCAACAAGATCGATGCGGCTCCGGATGAGGCTGCGGAAGCGGTGGAACTTTTGAAGGCGGAATTTGAGCCGAAGGGGATTCAGGTTTTCCCCATTTCCGCTGTAAGCGGCCAGGGCTTAAAGGAGCTTCTCTATCATGTGAGCGGCCTTCTGGATCAGGCGGATGACAAACCGGTGGTATTCGAGCAGGAATACTTCCCGGAGCTGGAAAACCGGTTCTCCGACGAGCCTTTCAGCGTGACCTACGACGAGGAAGAGGACGAATATGTGGTGGAAGGCCCCCGTATCGAAAAAATGCTGGGCTACACCAACCTGGATTCGGAGAAGGGCTTTACCTTCTTCCAGAATTTCCTGAAGGAGACGGGCATTCTGGAGCAGCTTGAGGCGCTTGGCATCGAAGAGGGCAGCACCGTCCGTATGTATGGCCTCAAATTTGATTATTATAAATAATGCGGCCCGCTTCTGACCGGCGCGCCGCCACTTGAAAAGAGAGGTAACTATGACAAGCAAACAGAGAGCTTATCTGAAAAGCCTTGCCGGGAACCTGGAGCCGGTGTTCCAGATCGGAAAGGGCAGCCTTACGCCCGAAGTGACGCAGGCGATTGCTGAGGCGTTTAATAAAAAGGAACTGATCAAGGTGACCGTTCTGAAGAACTGCTTCGACGATCCGAATCAGCTCGGCGCCATGCTCGCGGAGCGTACCCAGTCCCAGCTCGTCCAGGTAATCGGAAGAAAGATCGTGCTGTATAAGGAAAGCAAGGAGCATAAAAAGATTGAACTCCCCAGATAAATTTCCGGAACAAAATACGGAAAAGACGGGCGTCAGGCGGGTGGGTATCATGGGCGGAACCTTCAATCCGATCCACATCGGCCATCTGCTTCTGGCAGAAAATGCCTATTCCGCCTTTGGGCTGGACCAGGTTCTGTTCATTCCCAGCGGCTGTTCCTACATGAAAGAGCAGTCCGGAATCCTGGATCCGGATACCCGTCTGCGCATGACGTCACTGGCCGTTGCAGACAATCCCCATTTCCAGGTTTCCGACATCGAGATCCGGCGGCCCGGCTATACCTATACCTGCGAGACGCTGGAACAGCTGGAAAGAGAGAATCCGGGCACAGAGTTCTTTTTTCTGGCAGGGGCAGACAGCCTGTTCGCCATGGAAACCTGGAAGGATCCGGAGGTCATTTTTCAGAAGGCGACGGTGCTCGCCGCCGTCCGGGATGACTGCGGAAACAGCCGCCTTTCCGAACAGGCCGAACGTCTCCGGGAAAAATATCACGGACGGATCTGTCTGATCCCTTCCGGCAACGTGGAAATTTCTTCCTCCGACATTCGAAGCAGGATTCAGGAGGGCCGTTCCATCCGTTATCTGGTTCCGGAAAGGGTGCGGGAGTATATTGAAGAAAACGGACTTTACCGGCAGGCAGCAGGAAAAGCAGGAGAGGAGATCTCAAAATGAGCAGCAGGGCAGAAGGAGCGAAAAAAGAGGCGCACAAAAAAACGGAAAAGATCGGTTATGATCCCGTCGGCCTGCGCAGGTGTATGGAGCGCGAGCTGGATCCCAGGCGCTACGAACACACGCTGGGCGTTGCCTATACGGCGGCGGCGCTCGCCATGCGTTATGGTGCGGATATGAAAAAAGCACAGATTGCCGGCCTTCTTCATGACTGTGCGAAAAACTTAAGCAGTGAAAAGCAGATCCGAACCTGCCACAAACACAGCATCGCCATCAATGCCGCAGAACAGAAGAATCCGTCTCTCCTCCATGCCAAGGTGGGCAGCTTTCTTGCCTGGCACAAATACGGCATCGAGGATCGGGAGATTCTGGATGCGATCACCTGGCACACCACTGGAAAGCCGGAAATGCGCCTTCTTGATAAGATCCTCTATATTGCGGATTATATCGAACCGGGAAGAAATCAGGCGCCGAATCTGCCGCAGGCGAGAAAGCTGGCCTTTGAGGATCTGGATGAATGCCTGTTTCTGATCCTCCGGGATACGCTGGCCTATCTGACCGCATCCAAGGCAGAGGTTGATCCCATGACACAGCAGACTTATGAGTATTACAGGGCCGAAAGAGAGAAAGGAGGCCGTCAATGACAGAAATGAACGCGAAGGAGATGGCGAAGCTCGCCATGGAAGCGCTGGAGGAAAAAAAGGCAGAGGATATCAGCGTGATTGATATCAGCGGGGTAAGCGTCCTTGCCGACTTTTTTTTAATCGCCAGCGGAAATAACCGCAACCAGGTTCAGGCGCTTGCCGACAACGTGGAAGAGAAGCTGGGACGCGCAGGCGTTTCCCCGCGCCAGGTGGAAGGGTATAACACTGCCAACTGGGTGCTGATGGATTACGGCGACATCATCGTCCATGTTTTTGACCGGGAAAACCGGCTGTTCTATGATCTGGAGCGCATCTGGCGCGACGGCAGAAGGATTGATCCTTCCGAATTGTAAGGAACCCTTTACCTTTTGCCTTCTCTGCTGTTTGCCGAAAACCTTACAGCAGCTTTCCCGCGTTGCGGGGCGTGGTCTGATATTTTTTCCGGAACGCCCTGCAGAAGGTAGAATAATCTCGGAATCCGCTTTCATAGCAGGCTTCTGTTGCCGACATCCCGTTCTGAATCAGGGATTTGGACAGCAGAAGCCTTTTTTCATTGATATAGGAGCCGACGGAATAGCCGGTTTCCGCCTTGAACAGGTGCATGAGGTGGGAACGGCTCAGGAAAAACTGTTCCGCAAGGCCATCCACCGTGATTTCTTCCGCGAGATGATCGTTGATGTGATCGATGATGGAAGCAATTTTATGATTGCTCACCTGGTTTTCCAGATAGTTCACCCGGTTGTGAAGAAGCGCCCGGTTTAAAAGAATCATGAATTCCAGAAACAGCACCTTCTGGTACAGTTCCCGCCCATAGTCCTGTTCCTGAAAGGACTGTTCCAGACGGCGGATCACGGAGAACAGGCTGCTTTTTTCCAGGTTCTCCACCCGCAGCACGTTTCCATGGCGTTTCTGTGCTTCCTGAAAGCAGAGGCGCAGGTCACAGGAGTCCGTCCGATACCCGGCAAGAAAGCCCGTGGAAATATAAATGATGATCCGTTCATAGGGGCAGCCCTCCTGCACGATGGGGCGGTGAAGCTCACCGGCATTTACCAGCACAATATCAAGGGGACGAAGCTCATACCTTCTCCCTTCAATGGAATAGGACGCGTTCCCGCTCAGAAAAAGCAGCACCTTGTCAAAGTCATGATAATGAGATGCAATTTCCAGCGGATCGTCGTCCTTCAGATGAAATATCCTGAAATCGTGATCCAGATATCCCTTCTTCTCATAGTGTTCCATCAGACTGCGCATTTCTTCCATTGCTTTTCCTCTCGTTCCACCGCCGCAGGAGGCCGTTTTTCCTGTTTTTCATTGAGGCCATTATAGGATAGAAAAACACTATTTGCAAGATTGAAAGCACAAATCCGGTATTTTATTCTTTTTTCATTTGATAGAATAGACTCAGACCAGACAGACTTTCGGGAAAGGTGGAAACACAATGAATTTTGCGGCGCTCAGATATGAAGAACTTTCTCTGAATACGTTCCCCTCGCTTCATACACAAGTTTATGACGGCTGGATCCTGCGCTTCCGGGAAGACGGCGACTGGCACGACAGCTGCGTGCTTCCCCTTTACCTGTCCACCCGTTCCTATGAAGATAAAATTGATTTCTGCGAGAAAAAATTTGCGGCCCGTTCTCTTCCCTGCGCATTCAAAATGACCTCAAACGTTCCGTCAGCTCTGGATCAGCAGCTCGAACAGAGGGGCTATGCCCTTATGGGAAAAACGAGGGTTCTGGAATGCCGGGCAGACGGGCTTACAGTACATCTGGAGTGCGGAGAGAAAAAGCAGCCGAAGCCGAACCTCAGACGGAAGGACAATCGAATAGAGGCTTTCATCTGCGAAAAAGGAGAAATCATCGCACGCGGACTGGGCGTTTTTGAAGAAGATACCCTCGGACTGTACGATATCCATGTAAACCGGGAACACCGCCGAAAAGGAGCCGGCACGGCCATCTGCAGAGCGCTCATGGAAGAGGGCTTTCGAAACGGAGCCAAAAGCGCACATCTACAGGTTCTTTCCTCCAATCTGGAGGCCCTTTCTCTCTATCGTTCGCTCGGTTTTCAGGAGATCTATCTTTACTGGTACCGGGTTAAAAACGGATAAAAATACACCGTCTCTTTCCTATCATGTTTAACTTCCTGAATAATGGAAATGCTGTAAATAACTGTAAATAAGGAGAAGCGGTCGGTACCGTTTACCGGCGCTTTCAGACAACAGCCGATCCAGACAGGAAGAAAGGAAAAAGACGGTGTTAAGAAAATATCATGTATCCCATCTGCCGGATGCCGGAACAGCGGGAGAGCTGCTGGCGCAGATGGGAAATATGGAAGGCGTTCATTCTGTCAGCATTACGGAAGATCTTTCCATACTGGGCATTGATGCAGAAGAGGAGATGATCGAACCGATCATGGAACGCACGGTCAACCTCTGCCGCCGGATAGCGGAAGACTGTGAGCTTTCCTACTTCTTTCCTCTCCGGGATCATTATTTATAAATACGGAACACGCCGAACACTTTACCAAGAACTCTGCAGTCATTCACAATAATCGGATCCATGGTGTCATTCTCCGGCTGCAGACGGATATGCCCCTTTTCCCGATAGAAGGTCTTAACCGTGGCGGAATCTTCAATGAGAGCCACAACGATATCCCCGTTGCGCGCATTGGAACAGCTCTGCACAAAGATCTGATCCCCGTTGCGGATTCCGGCATTCACCATGGAGTCTCCACGGACCTTCAGAATAAAGGAAGGCTCTCCGTTCGGGACGTATTCAGAGGGAACCGGGAAATAGCTCTCAATATTTTCCTCCGCGAGAATGGGCTGTCCTGCCGCGACATTGCCGACTACAGGCAGGCTGACCATCTCCGATCTGACGGCCTGAAAGCTGTCATCACAGATCTCAATCGCACGCGGCTTGGTGGGGTCCCGCCGGATAAAACCGTTCTTCTCCAGCGTCTCCAGATGTGAATGGACAGAAGAGGTGGACTTCAGGTGAACTGCTTCACAGATCTCCCTTACCGCGGGCGGATATCCCTTCTCCAGTATCCGTTCCTTTATGAATGAAAGGATTTCCTGCTGCTTCGCAGTGATCTTTCCCTGTGCCATAAATCTTATCCTCCTTCAGCGGTTCTTCTTTGAGCGGAACCGTTCGTTTCCCTCTTTTCTATTGAAAAAAGTATAACACAGCATACTGAAAAAAGCAAACACATATTCCGAAAACCTGTTCGATTTTTCCTCGTTTTCCTCTTGACATTCGAATCTGTGTTCGATATAATTCAGGTACATAAAGAAAGAACGTGTGTTCGCAACGTTTGTTCGGTGTGTGCTCTTAAAATATGACTTTTAAATGAGGAGGGAATTATGAAGGCGGAAGAGAGAATCAGAAGGAACCGGATCAGAAGACAGCGGCAGCTCAGACGCCGCCTGTCTCTCTTTGCAGCAGCTGTTCTCATTGCCCTGTCCATGGCGGGCGGAAGCTTCATCGTCAGAGCGGAGAACGCTTCCCCGGACGTTGTCTATAAATATTACACCAGCATCCGCGTCGGGAATGGAGATTCCCTGTGGTCAATCGCGGACAGGCACGCGGACGGATATTTTGAATCGAAACAGGATTTCCTCCAGGAGGTAATACAGATCAATCACCTTCTGGATTCTGACATTCGTCAGGGAGACTACCTGATCATCCCTTATTATTCTTCCGAATTCAAAAGGTGAGAAGGCCTGGATCTCTGTTGCGGCCGAATCTATCTGCGGAGGCAGCCCCACGCCTCCTTTTTCAGAAAAAGAAAGCTTTTTTTAAGAAATTCTTCCGTTTTTTCTGTCTGCATTTTTCAGCTTTCCGGGATATCCTGATTATGTCCTGATCGAATGGAACAATGATTCCGGAGCAGTTGATCTTTGTTTTCACAGCCTGTGGCAGCGTGACAGGATGTGTGTTATAATGCCTTTGTGCTGTCCGTTTCCGTTTTCTGTTTTTCAGGACGTAGACGAAACAGCGGGCCAAACCGCATCAGTCATAATCATTCACAGGGAGGTTCATAGTGTTGGAAACAAATCATATTCTGGTCGTGGAGGATGATAAGGATATCAGAGAGGGAATAGACATTTACCTGAGGAATCAGGGATATGTGGTATTCCAGGCCGGCGATGGCGTGGAAGGGCTTGAAATCATCGAAAAGGAAGAGGTTCATCTGGCCATCGTCGATATCATGATGCCCCGCATGGATGGCATTACCATGATGATGAAGGTACGGGAAAAGGGATACGATTTTCCTGTTATCATGCTTTCCGCCAAATCGGAGGAAGTGGATAAGATCATGGGATTGAATATGGGGGCAGATGATTATGTAACCAAGCCGTTTACCACGATGGAGCTTCTTGCAAGAGTAAACTCCCACCTGCGCCGGCATGCCAGATATCTGGAGGCTCTGAGCAGGGCTTCCGAACCGGAAAAGGATACCTACCATGTGCTCGGCGGAATTGAAGTGAACGAGGAAACGGTTGAGGTTTTTGTGGATGGGAATCCGGTCCGTCTGACTCCCATCGAATTTAAGATCCTTCTTCTGCTGATCAAGAATCCCGGCAGAGTCTTCTCCGCCGATGAGATTTACGAACGCATCTGGAATGAAAAAGCGATTAATACCGATACCATTATGGTCCACATCCGTAAGATCAGGGAAAAAATTGAAATCGATCCGAAAAATCCGAAATATTTAAAGGTGGTGTGGGGCGTTGGATACAAAATGGAAAAGCAATAAGCGTTTTCTTTCTGCCACTTCTGTGGCAACCACATATGCGGCAGGTGCTGTTGTGGTCGGCATGGCGGCAGCTCTTATCTTCATGTCGCTCTTTCCTTTTTTCAGGGAAAGAGCGCAGGTAGCCTATTCCGATCCTCTGATTTCACGCAGTTTTGTGGACGATCTGTTTTCTCTTAATTATGTTCAATATAAATATCTGCGTGAAAAGGCCGATCAGGCACAGTACAGCTATTCTGATCTGTATCTGAAGCAGAGTCTGGAATCAGATGAAGCGGACACTTCCCTGACCGGCGGTTCTTCAGATGAGATGGAGATGCAGATCGGTAATACCACTTACGTCATCGAATCGGACAACAGCAGCCATGAACAGATCCGGCAGAAGGCGGAGAGGATCGTCGCCAATCAGCAGGAAAATCTGGAATCCGTTCTTTCTGAATATGAACAGATGCTGGCATCCTATGGCGGCATGATGGATTACTACGTGGAGGATCTGGATTCCGGTACGGTTCTTTCCAACAGCGGAAACAGTCTTCCCGATGCCGTATCAAAAGACGGGCAGGGTGGAAGCGGAAGTTCCGACTATGTTTACTATGTGAGTCTGGAATATGACAGCGCCGGAAATGTGGGAAATGTTTCCGTCCGCTGTCAGGACAATGCGAAGCAGTTCATCAACACCGTTCAGACGGCCGGGCATGAAAGGCAGCTTTCTCTGTATGAGGACGGCGGAAGTTCTCAGGAGCTTGACCAGAGCGGCCAGACATCCACCTACCAGGTCTATGACGAGTACGACGAGCAGTATATGATGCTTCGGCTCACCCTTACCAGTCCGACAGATATGCGGGTCATTTACGGCCTGACACAGGAACAGTATGATACTCTTCTCTGGAGCGGAGATGATTCTTCCTCCCGGACCGATCTGTATCTGGCGTTGGAAAACAGCTATCATGACGCAGGAGTTGCTCCCGCTTATCTTGTTCTGCTGTTTCTCTGTGCTGCTGCCGGCATGATCCGCAGGAGCCTGGCCGCATCTCAACAGCAGCCTGAAACTGCGGCTTTCGTCGGGCAGGAAGAAGCCGGGGAAGCCCTTAACAATGCCCAGCATATGCGCCGGAAAAGGGGGCTGTATATTGAAACGGCTGCCGTACTTGCCATTATACTGATTGCATATTCCGTCTATCCGGTAATACGTTTTACTGCGGAATATGAAAACGGAATTTTCCTTCAGAGCGTCCGGGCTGGCCTCGGAAATGGTGGAAGGATTCTGCGTATTCCTCTGGATAAGGCGGCCATGTTCCTTTTTCTCGCTGTACTGTTTGCCATGGCTTTTCTGATCGGCTCAGGCCTGTCAGGCATCCGCAGAAGCAGTCTGAAGGAGCGAAGCCTCATCTGTAAATACTGGCACAAGGTTTACAGCAGGATAAAACGGGCGTTTCGTAAATTTTATACGGAACTGGTCAGTTACGATATCGGCACCGACGCAAACCGGATCATTCTGAAGGTTCTCGGCGTGAATTTCTTCATCCTGGTATTGATCTGCTGCTTCTGGTTCGCGGGAATTCTGGGGCTGATCGTATATACGGTTATCGTATATTTCATACTGAAAAGATATGTCATAGGCATTCAGGAGAAGTACAGAAAGCTGCTCCGGGCAACCAGCTCCATCGCACAGGGAAATCTGGATACCGCACTTTCCGAGGACTTCGGCATCTTTGAAAGCTATAAGTCCCAGCTGAGGCGCATTCAGGTGGACTTTAAGAGAGCGGTGGATGAGGAAGTCAAAAGTCAGCGGATGAAAACCGAACTGATCACCAACGTCTCCCATGACCTGAAGACTCCTCTGACCGCCATCATCACCTATATTGACCTGCTGAAGGAGCCTGGCGTTACAGAGGAAAAGAAGGAGGAATATCTTGCCGTACTTCAGAAAAAGGCAAACCGTCTTAAGGTTTTAATTGAGGACCTGTTTGAAATCAGCAAGGCAAGCAGCAAAGCGGTCACGCTCCAGATCGTGGACGTGGATATCTGCAATCTGCTCAGGCAGGCGTATCTGGAACAGGAAGACCGGATCAGTGCCGCAGACCTGGATTTTCGATTCCGCCTTCCGGAAAAGAAGATCATCCTTTCCCTGGACAGCCAGAAAACCTACCGGATCTTTGATAATCTCTATACCAACATTATCAAATATGCCTTAAAGGGTACGAGGGTTTATGTCACCCTGACAGAAGAAAAGGAAAGATCTTCCGAGGGAAATCTTTCCCCGGCTTCCTCCGGAAAGAATCGGGAATATGTACGGATAGAGCTGAAAAACATTTCTGCATCGGAGCTGTCCGTTGATCCCAATGAACTGACGGAACGTTTCGTCCGCGGAGACGGCTCCCGCAATACGGAAGGAAGCGGCCTGGGACTTGCCATTGCAAAAAGCTTTGCGGAACTGCAGGGCGGAAGTATGCGGATTGAGGTTGACGGAGATCTGTTCAAAGCGATTCTGACCTTCCCCCAAAAAGATGAGGCAATGGACGGCGGAAACGCACAGGAACAGGTGCCGAAGGGGGATCAGATCCATCCGGCATCCCCACATCCTCCCATCCCCTGGAATAAGAACAGCAATCGGTTTTACAGGAAAAATGATATGAGAACTCCCGCTTCTGCAGAACCGGGCGAAAACATATTTTCCTCCCGAAACATGTTTTCCATCGATGGGACGAAATCTGTTGACACAGGACAGAACGCAGACACGGTTCGGGATGCTGAAACGCTTCCGCATGCCGACAGAGTTCAGAATGCAGATACATTTCAGAAAAAAGCCGAAAGATCGGGGAAAAAAGACAGATTTTCCGGAATCCGAAACTGGTTGAAGACTCTGTGGTTCGGAAAGCGAAGATAAAAGGTGAATAAAAGGGCAAACGATAAGAGAATCGCAGCCGCGATTCTCTTATTCTTCTCTGAGCCTGACGGTCTTTGCCGCTTTACGCTTATTTTCATCCTTCATCGCCGCATAATGCTTTCTCGTGGTATTCACATCCTTATGGCCCAGCACATCAGCTACCAGATAGATATCCCCGGTTTCCTGATAGAGGGTGGTTCCGTAGGTGCTGCGGAGCTTATGGGGCGTAATTTTCTTTACCGTGGTCACACGGGAGGTGTATTTCTTCACCAGATTTTCCACGCTGCGCACGGTCAGCCTTCTGTTCTGCATGGAGAGAAACAGTGCCTCTTCATGACCGGGAAGAGGAATGACAGCCTTCCGTTCTTCCAGATAATTCTGGAGAGCTTCCGCCACCTCTTCTCCAAAATAGACCAGATCTTCATAACCTCCCTTACGGCGGACCTTCAGTCTTTGGTTGTCAAAATCCACGTCATTCAGATCCAGCCCCACACATTCCGATACACGGATTCCCGTTCCGAGCAGAAGAGTGAGCAGCGCCAGATCCCTTGTCCCGTTTTTCTGGTGATAGCTCATTTCCTTTTTGGTCAGTCCGCTGCCATCCTCCACCTCATCCAGCAGGATGGCCACCTCATTAGGTTCCATGCGGACGATTTCCTTATCATGGAGCTTGGGAAGAGGAACGAGAACCGCAGGATTGGTGGAAATCAGCTCATTTCTGTAAAAATAGTTATAAAAGCTGCGCAGAGAGGCCAGCTTCCGCTTCTTCCCCCGCTCGTCATTCATATATTCCACGCCGTCCTTCACATAGTAGGAAAGATACTCCATATATTCCTCAATATCCTCTCGCCCGATCTGATCAAGAATGGAAAGGGGAAAATCCACAATATCAATATTCCGGTATACCCCGTTGGTCTTATGGATAAATTCAAAAAAGATCCTTACATCATAGGCGTAGGCAATGCGTGTCCTGGTTGCCGTGGTATCCTCGATCCCTCTGAAAAACTGCCTGCAGAAGGAGGGAAGCGTCTCCAGAATTTCCCTCAGCTTCAGCACGTTCTTTTTATTCAGTTCGTCATGGTAATTCATTTCCTTCGCCATAGCGCTTCCTCAATTTTTTCCCACAACAGGCCATCCCCGCAGGTTTCCGGTGGTGATCGCAGTAAACATCCGTTCCTTCACGCCGGGATTCTCCAGGTTCAGCTGTCTGAGAAGCTGTTTCACATATTCCCGTTTGGTATGTCCGTCCGCCGGACAGGGGCTTTTTACCACAGGAACCTGATTCTTGTTCACGAAGCCGATCACATCCGCCTCATTCATATAGAGAAGAGGGCGGATCACCGTGATCCCCGTTCTGTCCAGATAGGTGACGGGGCTGAAGGTGTGGAATCTCCCTTCAAAAATCAGTGACATCAGCATGGTCTCCACCACATCATCCTTATGATGGGCATAGGCAACCTTATTGCAGCCTTCCTTTTTGATCGCATCATTCAGCGCGCCCTTCCGCATTTTCGCGCACAGAGAGCAGGGATTTGCCTCCTTCCTCTGCTCGAAAATAACGTCTGCAATATCCGTCTTAACGATGGTATAGGGAATCTGCAGTTGGTCGCGGCAGATGCTTTCAATTCGGCTCAGATCCAGATTCTGGAATCCCAGGTCCACCGTCACGGCATGAAGTTCAAAATGCTGCGGATAGAACCGCTGCAGTCCATGAAGGGCATAAAGCAGCGTCAGGGAATCCTTTCCTCCCGAAATCCCCACCGCAATCCGGTCGCCCTCCTGTATCATGTGATAATCGTCCGCAGCCCTGCGAACGTAACTCAATACCTGCTGAAGTCTCATAAAAAGCAAAAATCCTTTCCGGGTCAAAAGACCAATTTCTCAATCCTGTCGATAAAATACCTTGTCCATTATACAATTTTTTTCAGGAAAATGCATCCCGGAACGAAAAAAATACAGGTTTCATTTTCAGACGGTCCTCCTCCTGTTTACAGGAAAGAATGCTTGTGATAAAATTAACAAAGCCGCCTGATGGCGGCGGACAGGAGGAACATATGAAATTCATCATTCAAAGAGTCACCGAAGCCTCTGTATCCGTAGACGAACAGCTGGTTGGAAGCATTCGTCAGGGCTATCTGGTCCTGATCGGGGTGTGCGATGCGGATACGCAGGCCGAGGCGGACCGGCTGGTCCGCAAAATGCTGAATCTCCGGATCTTCAGCGATGAAAATGGAAAGACCAATCTGAGTCTGAAGGACGTGGATGGGGAGCTTTTGCTGATTTCTCAATTTACGCTGTATGCGGACTGCAGGAAAGGAAATCGTCCGTCCTTCGTCAAAGCGGGGAATCCGGAGCATGCAAAAGCGCTGTATGAATATATTATTGATTCCTGCAAAAAGGAACGCCCGGTTGTACAGCAGGGCGTATTTGGTGCGCATATGAAGGTTCAGCTCGTCAATGACGGACCTTTTACGGTTATTCTGGATTCAGAAGAGTTATCCTGAAGGGAAATCGGATGGAAAAAGGAGCAATGATAAAACGTGCTAAAATGTTCAAATTACTGAATTTCAGCACTAACTATTCGTTAAACTTGTGTTTTGCGAATAGTTGTATGCCACTGCCCCTATCTCTTTATCCGTCTATATTCCCTTTTCTTCAAAGCTTTTCTGAAGGGAAAGCGCATCCTCCATGGTGTTCTTCCAGCCATAGGTCTTCAGGTCTACCCGGTTGCACTTCACAACAACGCCTTCGGCCTCCAGAAGCATTTTCTGCATATCCGGGGTGTCAAAGGCGGGGGCTCCTGAAAGAACCCCCTGAAAATTCACCACCCGATAGGCGGGAAAGGCGCTGCCGGCAAGTCCCTGCTTTAAAGCGCGCCCGACCTGCCGGCTGTTACGGGGCTTTCCGCACAGGAGCGCCAGCTGTCCGTACGTCGCCACCTTCCCATATGGAATTCGTTCTCCAGCAATCGCCAGTCTTTTGTAAAAATCCATCCTCACCTGTTCTTGTTCTCAAAATCTTCCACGATCTGAACAATCAGCTTAACGGTTCCGTCAACGCCAAGCACAGAGCTGTTCAGACAGAAATCATAACTGTCCGCCCGCCCCCATTTCTTTGAAGAATAATAATTATAGTAGCTCTGACGCTGCTTATCCTTCTTCGCCATCATGTCCTTTGCCTTTTCTTCCGTCAGGCTGTATCTCTCCATGACTCTCTTTACCTTGGCTTCCTCATCTGCATAGATAAACAAACGGATGCAGTTCTTAAAATCATGAAGCGCATAATCTGCACAGCGGCCTACAATTACACAGGGACCTTCTGCCGCAACCTTCTTGATGGTATCGAACTGTGCGAGAAATACCTTATGGCTGATTGGCATATCCACAAAGGAAGATGCGTTATAACCAAAGGAATAGGTATCCATGACCAGATTGTACAGGAAGGAGTTGGTCGGTCTTTCATCATGGTTCTTGATCATCTCCTCGCAGAAGCCGCTTTCCTTGGCGACCCTGGTCAGCAGCTCCTTATCCAGATACTTGATGCCAAAATAATCGGCCACCCTCTCCCCGATCTCATGTCCCCCCGATCCGAACTGCCGGCCGATCGTAATCACTGTATTCATACAAACTTACCTCCTTCTTCACCGCTTTTTTTGAAGATAAATCTATTATAATGAAAAAGTCCCAAAAATTCAATGAATTTTCAGGATCTTTTTATGAAAATCGTTATAGTCTGACTAAGTAGTAACTGCAAATCTATCATCATCCGCCCAAAATATGAAGCAGACGGGAAAAATAGTCCGGAAGCGGAGCTGTTGTTTCAATATATTCTCCGGTTCTGGGGTGATGGAACCCCAGAATCATGGCGTGCAGACACTGTCCCTGAAGCTGGCAGGGCGGCTTTCCGCTGCCGGGCAAGTTACGCCTGTATACCTCGTCCCCGAGAAGCGGATGGCCGATCGCTTCCATGTGTACCCGGATCTGATGGGTTCTTCCCGTCTCCAGGCGGCATTCGATGTAGGTATATCCATGGATATGTCCATATCCATGAAAACGCTGCAGCACCCGATAGTGCGTCACAGCCTCCTTGCCGTTTCTGACGCCGGCCGCCATCCGTTTCCGGTCAGACGGGTCTCTTCCCACCGGAAGATTAACCACGCCTTCCTCCTGTTCTATGACGCCGTACACAACCGCCCGGTATCTGCGGACGATGCTGTGCTCCTTCAGCTGTGCCGCAATGGACAGATGGGCTGCGTCATTCTTGCAGACAAGAAGGCTTCCCGTAGTATCACGGTCGATCCGGTGCACAATTCCCGGCCTCATGACACCGTTGATTCCGGAAAGGCTGTCCCGGCAGTGATACATAAGCGCATTGACCAGCGTATGGCTGTAATGGCCGGCCGCAGGATGCACCACCATCCCCTTCGGCTTGTTCACCACAAGAACATCCTCATCCTCATAGAGAATATCGAGCGGAATATTTTCCGGCAGAATATCCGGCTCCACCGCTTCAGGAAGGAAAAAACTGACCTCATCGCCTTCGTTTAACCTGTAATTCTGCTTTACGGGCTTTCCATTCACCAGAACCTGCCCGTCACGAAGCAGCTTCTGGATAAAGGAGCGCGACAAAGAATCGATAAGCAGAGAAATATACTTATCGATCCTCTCTTCCTCATATTCCGCTGTCACCTGAAAAAGATAGCGGCCGTCAGCCATTCTTTTCCTCCTCTTCAGAATCCTTCTTTTTCAGAGAAAGGAAACTGAAATCCTCATCTTTATAGCCGGGTCCGAACAGCAGAAGCACGGCACCCACAACAGTCGCAATGGAAACAAACATGTCCGCCACGTTGAAAATCGGAAAATCAATCAGACTGATATAAATAAAGTCCACCACATAATCCAGACGGATCCTGTCGATCATGTTTCCGACTGCGCCTATGATGATACAGTCCAGCAGGATATGGAGAACACGATATTTTCCCCCATCCGGCATGCGAAACAGGACGTAGGCTGCCACAAGCAGGACAATGGGTGTAATGATCAGAAAGACGATCTTTCCTCCCTGCAGAATGCCGAAAGCAGCCCCTCTGTTTTCCAGATATCTCAGTTCCAGAACGCCGGGAATCAGCAAGATCGCCTCCTGCCCCTTCAGATACAGTACTGCAAAATATTTGGTCACCTGATCCAGAATCACGCCTGCAAAAATGATGAGAATATCGATTCCCCATTTTCGATTATTCATGTGCATCCTCTTCCGTAAAGTTGATTTCGTCAATTGCCGCCAGGATCTGCTCGTCCGTAACGGACATGTCGATCACAGCCTTTCCGATCTTATTCAAAAGAATAAAACGTATCTGTCCATTGTCCATCTTTTTATCCGATCTGGTCAGATCAAGAATCCGCTCAGGCTCCAGCTCATCCACAGAGATGGGAAGGTTAAAGGGGACAAACATATCCCGGATTTCATAGTATTCTTCCATGGGAAGCATTTCCTTTTTCCAGGAAATGAACGCGGCTGCCACGCAGCCCAGCGCAACGCATTCCCCATGTGTGAGAGAAAATCCCTTCGCCTTTTCAATCGCATGGCCAATGGTATGTCCCAGATTCAGAAGGGCGCGTTCTCCCTTTTCCTCCGGATCATTTTCCACGATTTTCCGCTTGATTTCACAGCTTCTGCGCACCAGTTCCGCCATCACCTCAGGTTCTCTGTCGCAGATCTCATACATGTTCGCAATCATCCACTCATAATATCTGGCATCCGCGATCAGGGCAGATTTCATGGCCTCAGCGAATCCGCTGTAAAACTGCCTTGCTTCCAGGGTGGTCAGCGTACTGAGGTTCATATACACTAGGGCGGGCATGTGGAAGGCGCCCACCATATTTTTATAACCGTCAAAATCCACTCCCGTCTTTCCACCAATGCTGCTGTCCACCTGGGCCAGAAGGGTCGTCGGAATCTGGATGAAATCAATTCCCCGAAGATAGGTTGCCGCTGTAAAACCGGTCAGATCTCCAACCACACCGCCTCCCAGCGCGATCAGACAGTCCTTCCTTGCAAAACGGCGTTCGATGAGAAACGTGTATAACGAACGAACCGTATCCAGATTCTTGTTTTCTTCTCCTGCGGGAAAGACATACAGCTCCGTCCGGATATTTTCCGCCTCAAGCGCGTCCCGCACCCTGGCGGCATACAGCGGTTCCACATGGGAATCCGTGACGATGCACAGCTTTCTTTCCCCATATCCAAGGGCTTTTATTTCTCCGGCGAGAGCGGAAAAATCCTTTTCAAAAACAATATCATAACAGGGTTTCCCGTCTCGGGAAACCGTCATTCTTTTTTCCATAATAATCCCTTCCATCATAATAAAAGCGAATCTGAATGGATTCGCTTTCTTCTGCAGATAACACCGGCGTTTCCTGTCTTACCGAATTCCTGGTACATCAACGGAGCCATTGAAGATATCCTGAAAATCTCCGGAAATATCCACGCTGGCCGGCGTAATAATAAATATGTACTGAGAAATCTTCTGAAGATTTCCACTGATTGCGAAACAGGAACCGGATGTGAAATCAATAATCCTCTGAGCAATGTCCACATCAAGCCCTTCCAGATTCAGAACAACCGTTCTGTTTGCCAGAAGGGTTTCCGTAATCTCCCTTCCGTCCTCAATACTGGTTGGCTTAATCACACAGACCTCCATACCCGCTCCGGAAGATCTGCGGGCCTGCTTGATCGGCGTAATCTTGGGAGATGCCTTCCGGGGACGTTCCTCTTCCTCTTCTACAGGCGCAGATTTTGTTTTTCTGGACGTCAGCTTGGAAACTTTTGTTTCAGGCTCTTCGTAATCATCATATTCATCATCGTCGTACTCATCATCATAATCTTCATCGCCGTTCAGTTTCATATAGCTCAGTAGCCTGTCCATAACACTCATACTGCTCAATCTCCTTATTTCAACCTGACAGATTCAGAAGCTAGATCTGCCAGGAGCGTTCACCGAATATTCCCGTGCCGACCCTGACAAACGTTGCGCCTTCCTCACAGGCTGTTTCATAATCGCCCGTCATTCCCATGGACAGGCAAACCATATGTACATTATCAATGTTTTTCCTCTCCATGTCAACAGATAACTTCTTCAATGTTCTAAAAAAAATTCTGTTATCTTCGGGATTATCTGCCAGAGGAGCAATTGTCATGAGGCCGCAGACCTCAATTCCGGGAAGAACGGATGCTGCTCTGACAAGGGCCTCTGTCTCAGCGGGGCTTACCCCGAACTTGCTCTCCTCTCCCGCCACATTTACTTCGATCAGAATTTTTACTACCGTCTTCTGCCTGACTGCCTCCCTGCTGATTTCTTCCGCAAGCCGGAGAGAATCCACGCTGTGTATCATTGCAGCCTTTCCGACCAGGTACTTCACCTTGTTTCGCTGCAGATGTCCGATCATATGCCACCGGATATCGGAAGGGAGCTGCGGAATTTTGTCCATCAGTTCCTGTACCTTATTTTCTCCGAAATCCCGGATTCCCGCCTCATATGCTTCCATGATCATTTCCACAGGCTTCGTCTTGCTCACCGCGATCAGCGTCACATCCTCCGGAGGACGTCCCGCCCGTTTGCATGCATGTCTGATATTTTCCTGTACTGTATTCAAATTTTCTCTGATCATTCCATTTTGCCTCCCGGAACTTAATAGATCAGCTCATCGTCATTCACCGTCTCTGCATCCAGAACAATACGGTCATACGCGCTCAGACCATAGGTGGTGTTTGACTTGACGATGGCATATTCATCGTTCTGCGCCAGGATCTGAATCTCCTTAAAATCGGCGTAGCCCTTGTTGATATTATAAACGCCTGTCAGCACAGCGCTTCTGGATATGGTATAGGTATCCGTGGAATCCGGTTTCACAATGTCATCTCCGACTGTCAGAACAGAGTTGTCTATGTAGTAGTCTTCCTCCGTTTCCTGATAAATGGTGGTCGCGATGAATTCCGTAGTTGCTTCTCCCTCTTCCGTATAAGTCTCCAGAAGAACGCCATCAGTTCCATTTGTGCCCTTCGTCACATATTCTTTCGGGACAAGGAAAAATTCTCTTTCCGCTATGGCGGAATTCGGGACCTTAAGCCCCTCTTCATCCTCTGTAATCAGCTCAATGTCAATAAAACGCTCCGTGCAGAAAGCGATCATGGAGTTGTTAAAATCCAGCTTCACGTAAGTGTTTCCATCACCGTTATCGAGCACGCTCACCTCCGCCCAGGAAACGTTCCGGTTTTTCAGGAAGCGGACCTGAACATATTCTTCCTCAAGAAGAAACTGGGCCAGTTCTTCATCTGTCTGAATCACAATGGACCAGTTTTCGTTCGTGATGACCTTGTAGATGGGATCTCCGGAGGAAACCAGATCATTGTTGATCAGCTGATTCTTCTGATAACCGGCCTCGTCAAACATCTCCTGTGTGATCTGATCCGCCGTCAGCGTCTCATAACCGTCTGTGGAGTAGACCACGATACCCGATTCCGGAGCGTTGCAGAGAGTCACAAAGGAAGAGCTGCCCAGACTTTCCAGATCCGCAAGAATGCTTTCATTGGAAATTTTCAGAGCCGTTCCTTCCAGTGTATATTTGAAATCATAGGTCGTTCCAAACTGTTTCCGGTCAAAGCTTCCCATAAAACCGGTCACTTCGCTCTTGATCTCCTCCAGATCATCGGTGGACAGCTGCCCGTCCTCCGCTTCTCCCGCTTCAAACATCTCCTTCAGTTCTCCGCTCTCATCCACGCTGCATACGAGCTTTCCGGAACCGACGCGCTCTCCTTCTCTGGCATAATAGTTGATATAGCCGGAGTCTGTACTCGTGGCCACGGTCTCCTCCCGGAGAGCAATTCCCCGGTAGACACTGTCCACGGAAAGGGATCCTGTCCTTACCTCATAAGGCTGTATCTGCTTCTGTGTAAAATAAAGGAAAACACAAATGATGATGTAAATGAAAATTACGCTGAAAATAATAATTCCCAGATTGATATTCAGCGGCTTTCTGTACTGTCTGATTTTTCCATTTTTTCCAGCCAATCCACACTCCTCCGAACCGGGCAGCCCGCAGCATGGCTGCCCGCTGTCCGTTGCCCGTCGGATGCCCGCCCGTGCAAGCACGGCGGGCGCCCTCCGGACTTACCGCCCAAAAACAAAGCCCCGGAAAAAACCGGGGCTTTTTGTCCTTCTATTTAAAGAGATACAACAATCTTCGACTTCAGGCTATCCGGCAATTCATTCTCGTCCTTTGATACGCTGAGTACAAAGTCAACGTGATAGGCATCACTGATCTTATCGAGCTTCTCAACAGCCGGGAGGATATCGCTGTCATCTCCCAGTCCGGATATTGTCAGAAAGCTGTCCAGATACATCTTTTCAAGGTCACGGTCCTGAGAAATGATTCCACAGAGGAAGCCCATGAATTCCGAACAATTCTCAACCATGAACTCACGGACATCGATCAGTCTCACCTTATTATTCAGTTCAAACATGTGCTTGGTGCTTTTATCCAGATATACAACACTTCCGGAGATCTCTTTCACCTCACTGTTGACCTTATCCAACAGCTGCTTCGTCTTGCCTTTCCCCTTTTTGCCTACGATTAACTGAACCATTGCGATCCCTCCTAAAGTAAATTGACGCCTGCACGCCTTTGAGATATGTCTTATTATAGATGAAATCCAATGAAAAAACAACCTTTTTAAGCAATTACATTTAAAAGCCTCGTCATCTGCTCATAGAGAACATCTCGCGCCGTCGCCTTCAGAATAACTGAGATATACGGGCTGCCGGCCGTATCCCTTGCGAGCAGGATCAGACAGCTTCCCGCGGCGCTGGTGGTTCCCGTTTTCCCGCCGATCACCGTCACCTGCCCCGGAGCCTTGTACGTCCCGGTCAAATACTGATTCGTCGTATTGAAGGAAAGCGTTTTGGAATTTCCCTCGCTGTCCATATAAACTGTCTCATAACTCGTCATGTGAATAATCTCACTGATCAGGTCATACTGCAAAGCTTCATTGAAAATCAAATACATGTCATAAGCGGTCACATAATGGTTGTCCGCCGTCAGTCCATGAGGATTCACAAAATGGCTGTTTGTCGCGCCGATGGCTACCGCTTCTTCATTCATCAGCTCCGCAAAGCCCTCTATGCTTCCGCCGATATGTACGGCGATTGCCGCAGCAGCATCGTTTGCCGAATGAATCAGAAGCGCATGCAGCGCCTGATTCAGCGTCAGCTGATCGCCAACCTCGAGGCCGCAGAGCGTAGCGCCCGATTCCGTAATCATGGCCTCATCCGTCACCGTAATGGTATCGTCCGTATTTCCGTATTTCAGCGCCACCAGTGCGGTCATCACCTTGGTCAGGCTGGCCGGATTCAGCCGTTCGTGGATGTTTCTTGCATACAGCACTTCATGGTTATTCAGGTCGAAAAGTCCCGCCGCAGTCAACGCTTCTGTGTCCACATCCGCCGCGTCCGTTCCCACATCTCCCGTCGTCACACACAGATCCTGAGCAAAGGAATCCGCCACCGTACCGGCAGAATCATCCGAAATCCGGAAACTGGAAACATCGGAATCCAAATCATAGGCAAGCGGAATCTCCCTGCCACCGCATCCGGGCATCAAAAAAAGGAGCGACGCCACGCAAAGCAGGGCCACGCCCCTGTTCAAGAATGTTCTCATGCTATTTGTACATTTCACGCCACTCCAGATCTCCTCTGTCAAGTGATTTGATTAATAGTTCCGCCGTAGCAACATTCGTTGCCAGAGGGATGTTATGAATATCGCACAGCCTCACCACGTTATTCACATCCGGTTCATGGGACTTCGAAGTCAGCGGATCTCTCAGAAAAATGACCAGATCAATCTGGTTATGCTCAATCTGAGCGCCGATCTGCTGTTCTCCTCCGAGATGGCCGGCAAGGAATTTATGCACATTCAGATTGGTCACCTCTTCAATCAACCGTCCCGTTGTACCTGTTGCGTAAAGATCATTCTTGCTCAAAATCCCCCTGTAAGCGATACAGAAATTCTGCATCAGCTTCTTTTTTGCGTCATGCGCAATCAGTGCAATATTCATAGCCACCTTCTCCTATACTAGTAAATTTTTTTCCTCTGCAATCGGACATTCAGTACGAATCCCATTCCTATGAAAAGACTGACCAGCGACGTTAGTCCGGAACTGACAAAAGGAAGCGGAATTCCGGTATTCGGCATAATCATCGTGGCCACAGCGATGTTCATAAAGCTTTGAAAACCGATGATCGCCGCCATCCCGGACGCGATGATGGTTCCCGACAGATCCTTCGCCTGCCTGGCTATGGAGATACACTCCAGCGCAATCAGAAAGAGCAGAACGATCACCGTACAGGATCCCACAAATCCCATTTCTTCTCCGATCACCGCAAAAATGAAATCCGTCTCCGGTTCCGAAATGAAATTACCGTTGTTCACTGACGCTATCACATTATTGTTCAAGCCCTTTCCCCAAAGCTGGCCTGATCCAATCGCCATGACTGAATTGAGCTGCTGGTAGGCCTCTGTGTCCGCATACTGTTCCGGATTCAGCCAGGCGAGGATCCGCGTCAGCTGATACCCTCTGATCAGTGTCTGTCCGGGCTGCATCACGAGATAAAGCAGTACAGCCATGGACGGCACGGCTACAGCGAGAATTGCCCCGATAATTTTGTAGCTTATTCCCCCCACAAACATCAGCACGCAGAAAAGAACACAGTACAGAATGGTTGTGGAAAGGTTCGGCTCCATGTACAAAAGGACAATGGCAGGCAGCATCAATAACACACATAGGGAAAGTATCCTGAAGGTATTCAGTCTCTCCCTATGTTTAATAATAAACTGTGCGTAGAATAAAATCAATAAAATTTTTGTAATTTCTGACGGCTGGAACTGAATCAGATGTGGAATGTTGATCCAGCGTGTGGCGCCGTTTACCTCCTCTCCCCAGATCAGAACAGCCCCAAGCATGCCGATAGACAGCACATAGTATACCCAGTACAATCTCAGAAGCTGAGAATAGTCAATCAGAGAAATCACCACCATGATCCCCATCCCCAGGGCTACCCCGAACAGCTGTCTCTGCTGCTGGGATTCATCTGCGCTGCCGACTGCCATGACTCCGATAATGGAGATCATGAGCAGCAGCAGAACCAGCTTGAAGTCATAATTCTTTAGTTGATATCTTTTAAACATGTTTTCCTCATTCTGTCAGAGAGCGTTCGGTGACGCTCAAAACGTCTGGTTACGAAGATCCAGGATCGGGATATCCGCATACAGTGTGGGGTTCTTGCCTCTCCCTCTGAGCGCGGATTTGCTGATCTGTATCTCCATATTGTTCGTATCGATCTTCATGTATTTGGATATCACCTCCGCGATATCCTTCTTGATCATTTCCAGCATCTCCGGAGAACAGCCGGCACGATCGGAAATCAGGAGAATCTTCAGCCTGTCCTTTGCCACCTGCCTGGAGGATTTTCTTTTAAAAAGATTGCGTATTCTCATCCGATCCGTCCCTCCTGACTTTTATGAAAAATACCGGTAAATCTCGTCCAGAAGGAAACCGGATGTTCCAGATCCAGAAAGGGAACCTCCTTCCCCAGAACTCTGCAGCAGATGTTCTGATAGGCCTGTCCGGCCAGCGTATTGTTCCCCACCAGGGGTTCTCCCTGATTGGTGGCAATCACCACATTTTCATCATCAGGCACAATGCCGATCAGCGGAATCGCAAGGATATCCACCACATCGCCTGATGTCATCATGTCCCCACGGCGGACCATGTCATAACGCATCCGGTTGATAACCAGGTCGATCCGGGCGAAGTCGTGAGCCTCAAGAAGGCCGATGATGCGATCCGCATCCCGGATGGCGGATACCTCGGGCGTTGTGACCACGAGTGCTCTGTCCGCACCGGCTATCGCATTTTTAAACCCCTGCTCAATGCCGGCAGGACAGTCCAGAATAATGTATTCAAACTGTCCCTTCAGATGCTCAATCAGCTTGATCATCTGGCTTTCATTTACCGCGGTTTTATCCCGCGTCTGTGCGGACGGAAGCAGATACAGGCCGGAATAGCGCTTATCCTTGATCAGCGCCTGCTTGACACGGCAGTTGCCCTCCACCACATCCACCAGATTGTAGACGATCCGGTTTTCCAGCCCCATGACCACATCCAGATTCCTGAGGCCGATGTCCGTGTCGATCAGCACGACCCGCTTGCCCATGGCCGCAAGACCCGTACCGACGTTCGCGGTTGTGGTCGTCTTTCCCACGCCGCCTTTTCCTGATGTAACGACAATTACTTCACTCATGCAAATACCTCCGATTCGGAATATTTGTCCCCTGAGCGCCGTTCGGACGGTCAGTGATTCATTCGTAAATTGTCTTACAGACTATGCGGTCCTGTTCCACATAAGCCACCTGCGGCTGTATTCTGACTCCTTCAGGCGGCACATGGCCGCCCCCATCAGGCAGAAGCCCGATTCTGGAAAGAAACGGCCCGAGACGGCCCATTTCCTCTTTTTCCCGTGTAAGATATTTGAAATCCCCGATCTTTAATTTTTGCGGGGTCATTTCAAGCGCTGCAATAAAGCTTCCCGCCCTTCCGTCTCCGCCGCATATGGCCGTTCCGCGAAGGGCTCCGAGAATGACCACGTTTCCGGAAGAAATCACGCACGCGCCGGGATTCACATCACCGACAATGATGATGCTTCCGGAGGATTCCAGAATCTGTCCTTTTTTCAGCGTTCCCCGGTAAAAGCGTCCCGTATTTTCACGGTCGGCGAACCGTCGAAAAGCGGCTTCCACCGCCCGGGCATAAAGCACACCGTCTTCCTCTTCTTTTCCGATCAGGCAGGTCACCTCCAGAGAAGAATTTTCCGTAATGGCTTCCACCAGTCCGGCTTCCTGCTCCGGCGTCAGCGAACGTCCTTCAAAGGATACGGCGACGAAAGCATCCTGAAAGAAGGCTGCCGAGCGGCGGAATTTCTCCGCCACCTCCGCCTTCAGTTCATCAAATTCCATTTCTGCATCCAGATACAGACGGATTCCATTCTGAAAACGTTTGATCACCACTGCATCTTTTCTGGCCGTTTTCGTATCAATCGCCTCCCGTAGACTCAATGATATTGGCGTTTCCTGTGATAATTTCATCCTCCTCATCCAGGCCAAAATAGTAACGGAACACTTTGGCACCAACCTGCGCGGCATAACCGGAGGAATAGCCGTTTCCGATTCTGACCGAAATCGCGATTTCCGGATCGTCATAGGGCGCATATCCCACGAACAGCGCATGGTTCGGCACCAGGCTCGTAACCTCTGCCGTTCCTGTCTTGCCGGCCGTTTCCAGCTCAAGATTACTGAAATAGTCCGAATTTTCCGTTACGCCATGCATGCCTTCATGAATGGCATTCCAGTAGGATGTGGGCATTTCTATGGTATTTCTCACATCGGGCGTATAGTCCTCAAGCAGATTTCCCGCGTGATCCGTCACCCTGTCCAGAAGGCTCAGGTTATAGCAGGTTCCGCTGTTGGCGACGGTAGCAATATACCGGGCAAGTCCCACCGTAGTATAGTTATGATTTCCCTGTCCAATTGCGGAAGGGACGGCGTTCTCCGTAGAAAACTGAGGCGTAGATTCTTCAATCTCGATGCCTGATTTTTCCGTCAGGCCATAAAGATCCGCATAGATACGCATTTTTTCATTTGCAAGGTCCGAATTAAAAGTGCCGTCCGTTCCCGTTCCCATCCTGTAGGCCATCTCATAGAAGAAGAAGTTACAGGAATTGGTGATCGCCTCGGAAATATTCAGGCTTCCATGCGAACCGGGATAAACCCAGCATCGGAAAGCTCTGTCTGAGAACCGGGTAAAGGAACCGACGCAGTTCACCGTCTCCGTCAGATTCGTCACGCCTTCCATCAGAAGAGTGGTCGCGACCACCGGTTTGTAGGTAGAGCCGGGCGCCGAACGCATCTGCGTGGCATAATTCCAGAGCGGATTGGACAGATCGCTCTGCAGGCCCGCATAATAGTCGGCATCTATGCCATTTGCCAGACGGTTGTTGTCATAGCTCGGATAACTGACCAGAGCCAGCACCTCTCCGGAATTGGGATCCACCACGACACAGGAACCCGAATAGGGATTCAGAGCGAGCTGAGCCGGGGTAATCTGCAGTTCAGAAATCAGCTCCCGCATGAAGTCATAGGCGGAAACCGAGCCGGAAAGAAGAGCCGCCTCCTCTTCTTCCGTCACCGATACCAGATTCTGTTCGATCAAAACCATACAGATCTGCGTGCCGGTAATGGCATTGTTTCGGATCATATAACGGAACATTTCTTTATAAAAGGCTTTGCTTTCGAGCTCCTGAACGATGAAATCCACCAGGCGGTTAAACACCTCCGAGGAATCCGCGTAGCTTTCCTCCATGTCCAGTTCCGTCACATCCACCCAGTTCTGCGCGATCGCATATTCCAGAAACTCGCTTAAGGAAATGGTTTCTTCGCTGGACCACTGCTGATAAACCGAATCCTGGGTATCTACCGTAAGCACTCCCGTATCATCAATCAGAAGATCGCTTACAATATAGCTTTCATAAGCCTGAAATTCCTCATCCAGCTGGCTGTAGGGCGTCCGGTCCGTATACAGCTCCTGAGAAAGCCAGTCCAGGACGCGCTCACGCCAGGAGAGAAATGCCTGGTAGACCTCTTTTTCATATTCTCCCGCATCCTCCAACGCCAGATGCTCCATATCAATGACATTGTTGTTGAACAGGGCGAAATAAACATCATCGATGGGAATGATAATGTCCGAAGCTCGTCCTGTGGAATTGTACACCTTCACATTCCTGATCTTATCCAGCAGGATACCCGCAATACTTTCTTCCAGAATGTTGTAAACCGCCTCCTGCAGATCGGCGTCCAGCGTCAGGTAGACATTGCCCCCTGCGACCGATTCCACTCTGCCCTCGGAATAGATCTCTCTTCCCAGATTGTCAACGTAAATCGTCTCACTGCCCTTTTCTCCCTGCAGATAGGTTTCCATCACGCTCTCAATGCCGGATTTTCCCACAATGTCGTTCATTTCATACCGGTCCTCGCCGGAACCGTCGTCCGTCTGTTCATTCAGACTTGTGAGCTCTTCCGAAGAGATTTTTCCCGTATATCCGATGATATGGGAAAAATAGGTTCCGTTTACATAGCGCCGGATGGTATCCTCAGCAATATCGATACCGGTAAGCGCCTCCTTGTTCTCTTCGATGGCTGCCACCGTTTCCTCGCTCACATCCGTTGCGATTGTGGTCGGTATGTATTTCTGATAACTGTTCGCCCGCATTGCATAACGGACAGTGACAAGCTTTATGACCTCCTCCTTCGTATAACCCTGTCCCGGAACGAAGGTACTGCTGTCATTCGGATCCGTTCGTTCTCCGATGCCATAATTTTCACACAGAAAATCGATGAGTTCCTGAGGAGTCGAATTTTTCTCCTTTTCATCCATATCGTCAATGGACGCATAGCCGTACACATCCGCCAGAAACCGCTGCAGGCTTGTCCCGCTGACGCTGAAGGCATAATCCCCGTCTTCATCCAGATAAACGTTGAAATCGCTGACCACTTCATCACCGTTTTTCTCCAGGATACGAAAAACCTCAAGCAGGGTGGCGTTCATGTTCGCGTTTTTATTCGTGTTCTCATAAACATCCTCGATCGTCACCGAATAAGCCAGATCATTATAGGCAAGAAGCTTTCCGTTCCGATCGTAGATATTTCCGCGGGAGCTCGCAATGGAACGTTCTCTTCTGATCTGCAGAGAAAACTCATTCTGATAGGTTTCCCCATTCACGATCTGCAGCTCAAAAATCCGCTGAATCAGTACGCCGGCCATCACAATAAAGAGAATCGTGAGAACCGTGGTCCGGGAGGTTATGAAGTTTACAATGCTGTCACGTATCTTTTCTAACAAGTTCCTACTCCTTACTTCCTTTCTCATATGCTTCCAGTTTTTTATGTATCAGAAGAAGCAGCGGATAGACCGCAATGGCAATCGCAATCGTATACACCGCTTCCGGCAGAATAACGCGGAGGAGGTAAAAACCGATATCCAGCCTGCTTCTCAGCAAAAACAGCAGACAGTAGCACAAAAATCCGTATCCCACATCACTTCCTAAAATCAATATCAACGGCAGTTTAATGTCCTCCGGATAGAAAATCCGCTGGAACATGCCGTTGATATAGCCTGTTATCATATAAACAAGAGCATAGAAACCGATCACATCCCCACCGAATATATCCACCAGCAGACCACAGACAAAACCGGTCACCAGGCCGCAGATCTCACCGTTCATAAAGCCGCAGGAGGCGACAAAAATGATCAGTAGATTCGGCATGATCCCTCCAAAGGCGACGGCCGGAAGGATAGAAGCCTGAAGCAGGTAGCACAGCAGAAGCAGAAACGCCAAAACAATATATTTTCTCACGTTTAATCCGCACCCGCCTTTCTATTCTTCATCCGGAACCTGCTGCTTTGTTTCCAGAATCACCAGAACCTCCTGCAGATGCTGAAAATCAACGGCCGGCGTAATCGTACCGTATTTGGTCATATTGTTGGCGGCAGTCTCGATGGAACCGATATAGCCGATCGGGATTCCCGGAAGATACTTGCTGCTTATGTTGGAAGTTACCACCTTGTCTCCTGACTGCACCTGATCTTCACGATCAGAAAGCTGTTCGAAACGGATCACGCCGTCAGTCATGACGGACTGCAGATCTCCCGAAACCAGAAGATTTGAGGAGGTAGTAAGAACGGTCCCGTACACATTGGAATTATCCGCAATGATGGAAAGAACCCTTGCATAATTCGGTCCCACGCTCACGATACGTCCCACAAGCCCGCCGCCAGCAATCACATTCATATCAACCGCGATTCCGTCATCGCTTCCTTTATCAATGGTGAAAGAATAGAACCAGTTGGTTGCGTCACTGGCAATTACGCGCGCTCCCGTTTTTTCATAGTCGGAGGTTGCTTCATCAATATCATAAAGCTCCCTCAGGTTCTCCAGCTCGTAGCGGTCCTGCTGGAGCTGTGCATTTTCCAGAGTAAGATTCGCAATCTCCTCCTGCAGGCGTGCATTTTCATCCAGTGCATCCTGAAGCTTTCCCATTTCCTCCGCCCGGTCATAGAGATATCCGCCTACTGAGGCAATCCCGTTCTGAAAGGGTACCACCACATATCCGGCGACAGCACGCAGCGGGCCTTCGAAGAGGTCGGTCCGGAAGGTAATGATCATCAAAAGTACGCACAGACATGTGAGGATCATCAGAAGATACTTCCCGGGGAGCGTGAACTTGTTTTTCTTTTTCTTGACTACAGGACTCATTTACCCATCCCTTCGATCGCATAGGCAACCGACTTGTAATTGTCGTCTTTCAGGATCTTGGCAAGCCCCAGTACCACGCTTTCAATGGGGCGCTCAGCCACGTTCACCTTCAGGCCCGTGCTGTTTTTCAGCTTATCCGCCAGATGGCTGATCTGGGACGCCCCTCCCGTCAGATAAATGCCATGGCGGTAAATATCCGCGCCGAGCTCCGGAGGCGTACGCTCCAGAATCAGCTTCACGCAGTCGATAATCGTGTTAAAGTGCTCCTCCAGGCAGGAAACCACCAGATCGGAGGGAATCTCTCTCTCCACAGGAAGTCCGGTCACGATATCACGGCCGAATACCTGCGCTCCCGTTCCCGCCTCTTCCAGGCCGGCCAGGGACTTCTTGATTCCCTCCGCCGTCTTTCCACCGATCAGAAGCCCGTATTCCTTGCGGACCGCACCGCGGATCGCCTCGTCAAACTTCAGCCCGCCCGTCTTGATCAGGCGGCTTAAGACGATGCCTCCAAGGGACAGAATGGAAACCTCCGTGGTATCATGGCCCACGTTCACAACCAGTACGCCCTGGGAATTCTTCACATCGATATCCAGGCCCAGGCCGTCCGCCACCGCCTTTTCCACCACCATGATCTTCTTCGCCTTCACGTTGGCATCCTTGATCAGGTCATAAAAGGCCCTCTTCTCCACCTCCGTGATATCGGTGGGAACCGCAATATAATAGTCCGCCGGCTTCACATTTCCCTTGGAAATATCCGTGATAAAGAAGCGGATCAGTGTTTCCATATTCCGGATATCGGCAATCACGCCGTTGCAGAGGGGATAGGAAATCTGAATATTTCCCGGCGCCTTCTCATACATTTCATAGGCGGAATCCCCATAGGCAAAAATATTCTTCTTATTCTGGATCGCGATCATGTTCTTCTCGATCATGATATGATCGTCCGCCGCGCTGTAAATCTTGATATTGCTCGTACCCAGATCGATTCCAAAAGCATTCGTAGACAAAATGATTTCTCCTTCCTTATTTCAGCAGGCCGGATTCCTTAAAGCTCACATAACAGCCATCCCCCACGATGATGTGATCCAGAAGGGGAAGCTGCATCATGTCACACAGCCTGGCAAGATGCTCCGTAATTTCAATATCCTGTCTGCTGGGCGCCGCATCGCCGCTGGGGTGATTGTGGATCAGCAGGATATGTACCGCATGGTATTCCAGCGCCACCAGAAAGACCTCACGGGGAGACATCAGGGAACAGTTCACCGTTCCCTTGGACAGCACCCGGTCACAGATCAGACGGTTTTTGTTGTCTGTCATCACGAGGATCACTTCCTCCGTCTGCAGGTACCGCATGCGCTCCATATAATAGTCTGCCACCGTTTCCGGTCTTGTAAACTGGAGACGGTCACGCCTGTCCGCCATGGAAAGCCGCCGGGAAAGCTCGATGAGACACTTGATCTTCACCGCCTTCACCTGACCGATCCCGCTGACCCTGCACAGATCAGAGACGGACAGATACCGAAGTCCCAGAAGCCCCTTTTCCTGCCCCTTCGGCAGGGACAGCACCTGCTTTGCAAGCTGCAGGGAATCCACCGTTTTCGTTCCTGTACGGATGATGATCGCAAGCAGCTCCGCTTCCGAAAGATGCTCCGGCCCTTCAGCCAGAAACTTCTCATAGGGCTTCATCTCTTCATAGCATGGTTGTTTTTCTTTTGTTTGATTCATATTGCCTCTTTTCTTCCACGCTTCCGAACGCTTATAAAAAAGGCAGGAAAACCCTTCGGTTTGTCAAAGCAGACGGTACACGATGAGCGCGAGGACAATCCCCAGAATGCTCGCGATCGTGATCTTAATGGTCAGTGCGAAAGTGATGGTCAGGATTCCGAAATCCAGAACCATCGGGCTTGTCAGTCCAAATGTCTGCCCGAAATTCAGGATGCTTGAGGGAAAAAGGTTCCCGATAAAGCCGCCGAGCACCACACCGGCAAGCACGAGCAGCAGACAGGTCCATCCGTTTTTACTCTTCATCTTCTTCATCCGTTTATCCTTACAGGTTTTGCCAATACTTATATTAACATACTTCCAAATTCATGTATAGAAGCGAATGGGAAAAATTTCGGCGAAAGCTTCGCTCCATTCGACATCATTCTCAGGGAAGTTTCACTGTTTTCGCATCCACACAGCGCTGCAGCGCCTTCAGAATACCGAATTTGGCATGGGGCCAGGTCAGTCCTCCCTGAAAATAAACCGCGTAGGGAGGCTTCAGCGGTCCGTCCGCAGAAAGTTCAATGGAGGAACCGGAAACAAAGGCTCCGGCCGCCATGATCACCTGGCTGTCATAGCCCGGCATGTCCCAGGGCTCCGGCACCACAAAGCTGTCCACGGGCGCTGCCGCCTGGATGCCCTCGCAGAAGGCGATCAGTCCCTTCGGATCGTTAAAGGTGACGGCCTGAATGATGTCATGACGGCTTTCCGTGCCGTTCGGAACGACAGGCAGGCCAAGCCGTTCGAACAGGTTTGCGGCAAAAATCGCGCCTTTCAACGCTCCCGCCGTCACCGTCGGCGCCAGGAAAAAGCCCTGGTAGAACTGAGGCAGGATACCCAGGGACGCGCCCACCTCCTTGCCCAGTCCCGGAGAGGTCAGACGACGGGCCGCGTTCTCCACGCAGTCCTTCCTTCCCGCAATATAGCCGCCGATGGGTGCAAGCCCGCCGCCCGGATTCTTGATCAGGGAGCCCACGCACATGTCCGCTCCCACATCCGTCGGCTCGATCCGCTCCACGAATTCCCCGTAGCAGTTGTCCACCATGCAGATCACGTCCGGACGGATGCCCTTGATAAAGGAAATCAGCTCTCCGATGGCGGAAACGGAAAGGGTGGGCCGGGTCTGATAGCCCTTGGAGCGCTGGATGGTGACCAGCTTCGTTTTTTCATTCAGCGCGCTGCGGATGCCCTCATAATCAAAGCTTCCGTCCGCAAGCAGGTCCACCTGCCGGTAGCTGATCCCGTATTCCTTCAAAGAACCCGCAGACTCCCGGATGCCGATCACCTCCTCCAGCGTATCATAGGGTTTTCCCACCGGAGAAAGCAGTTCATCCCCCGGCCTCAGATTCGACAGGAGCGCCAGGGCCAGCGCATGGGTGCCGCAGGTGATCTGCGGGCGCACCAGGGCGTCCTCCGTATGAAACACGGAGGCATAAACCGCCTCCAGCGTATCCCTTCCCAGATCATTGTAGCCATAGCCTGTGGTTCCGAGCAGGCAGGCCTCGCTCACCCGGTTGTCCTGCATGGCCTTTAAAACCTTCATCTGGTTGTATTCCGCCGTCTCATCAATCTTTTTAAACCGCTCCTTAAGAGAAGAAAGCACCTTCTCTCCAAAGGCGCAGACCTCCTTTGAGATTCCCATGGTCTGATAAAAATCCGTAATGGAGGCCTCCGCCATCCTTTTTTCCGTTGTCATTTCACAAATCCTCTTTTCATGAAAAGTTTTCTATCCGTACATTCCTGAATCATCTGATCCAGAATCTCCTCTTCTGAAGCAAAATCCTGACGATCCAGCCAGATCACATCCCGCTCCCTGCGAAACCAGGTCAGCTGTCTCTTGGCGAAATGCCTGGTATCCCGTTTGATCAGATACACCGCCCGGTCCAGATCGTATTCCCCATCCAGAAAGCCGAGGATCTCCTTATAGCCAAGGCCCTGCATGGAAACCAGATCTCTGGTACATCCCATCTTCTTCAGCGCCTTCACCTCTTCCACCAGGCCTTCCGCAAGCATTTTGTCCACCCGGCGGTCGATTCTCGCATAAACGGTTTCCCTGTGATCGTTCAGGACAAAATAGCAGGCGTTATAGGCGCTCTCCCTGCCCCGTTCCCGCTCGTTGTGTTCCGAAATCTTCTGTCCGGTCTGCATATAGTATTCCAGCGCGCGCACCACCCGTTTGATGTTATTGGCATGGATCTGGGACGCGGACTGAGGGTCCACCTCCCGTAACATTTGGTGCAGATATTCCGCTCCCTTCTCCTGCGCGGTCCGCTCCAGCGCTTTGCGGATGGAGGTGTCCTCCTTGTTTTCCGTAAAATCAATGTCATACAGCACGGCCTGGATATAAAAGCCCGTTCCTCCGGCGAGGATGGGAATGCGGCCCCTGCTTTCGATGTCCGCAATCGCCTTCTTCGCTTTTTTCTGAAAAACGGTGACATTAAATTCTTCCCACGGCTCCAGAATATCAATCAGATGATGGGGAACACCTTCCATCTCTTCCGGACGGATCTTGGCCGATCCGATATCCATATGCCGGTAAACCTGCATGGAATCGGCGGAGATAATTTCCCCGCCCACCTTTTTTGCCAGCTTTATGGAAAGCGCCGTCTTTCCCACTGCCGTCGGCCCCGTCAGGATGATTAACGGCTGTTTCACTGCTTCCTCTTTCATTCAGACGATCCTCTTAAACTTCTTTTCCAGCTCATACTTGCTCATGGTGATGATGGTCGGCCGTCCATGCGGACAGTGATAGGGATTTTCCAGACTCAGAAGCTGGTCCAGCAAAGCCCCCATCTCTTTTGTGGAAATCCGCATATTGCCCTTCACAGCCGACTTGCAGGCCATGGACGCAAGCTTTTCCGCGATGATGGCGGGTGTGCCACGGGGCGGCTCCTCCTCCAGCTCATCCAGAATCCCCTGCAGGAAATCCTTTTCATAATGTCCGTACAGGTCGCAGGGAACCGCGCGTACCGCAACGGCATTTCCACCGAAATCTTCGATTTCAAAGCCCATCCTGGCAAAATAATCCCCGTACTCCTGCAGGGTATGCGCTTCCATGGCGGAAAGATTCAGGATCATGGGCGGCGCCAGATTCTGACTGTCCACCTGCCCCTCCCGCAGCTTCTTCACCAGCGCCTCGTACTTCACCTTCTCATGGGCTGCGTGCTGGTCGATGATGAGAAGCCGTTCCTCATACTGCACCAGCCAGTAGGTATCGAACACCTGACCGATGATCTGATAGCTCTTTGCCGCCTCCTCACTCAGAAGCTTCCCGTCAAACAGTTCCATCTGCTTCGCTTCGGAAACCGTATACTGTGCCTCTTCCTCCTGCAGCTGCCGGGAACGCCTGGCCGTCTCAAAGGGCTGGGGCGCTTCGGGCTTTTCCTTCTTTTCCCTTGCGGCTGGTTCAGGATTCGGCGAAACTTCTTTCTCCGGTCCCGCTTTCCGGCCCTCATCCGCCGCAGGAACAGGCTTTCGTGGTGCCACCGGCGGCATGGGAGGAACAACAGTCTCTTTTTGCGTTTCTCTTTTCGTCTGTTCTTCCTTTACCTTCTGCTCTTTCGGAGCGGGCTGCTCCTTCTTTCTTCCGGCCGCAGGCTCATCCAGCTTCACATCAGGGATCATTTCCCGCCGATGCATGGCCTCCCGCACCTGTTCCTCCAAAAAGGCATAAAGGCCAGGCTGGTCAGAAAAACGCACCTCCATCTTGGAGGGATGCACGTTCACATCGATGTTTTCCGGATCGGAGGTCAGATGCAGCAGGGCAAAGGGAAATTTATGCTGCATCAGCCAGGCCTTATATCCCGCCTCCAGCCCCTTGGACAGCAGCGGGCTTCTGATATATCTTCCATTGACGAAGAAAAACTCAAAGTTCCGGTTGGAACGGACCACCGAAGGACTTCCCAAAAAGCCGTCAATGGACACCCCCTCCATCTGCGCATGAAACGGCAGAAGCTGTCCGGCGATTTCCCTTCCGTAGATGCGGTATATGATCTCCTTCAGGTCTCCGTTTCCCGATGTGTGGAAGCGGACGTTCCCGTTCACCATGAACTGAAACGCCACATCCGGACGGGACAGGGCCATGTGCTCCATCAGATCGGACACGTAGCTTCCTTCCGTCGCCGGAGTTTTCAGAAATTTCTTTCGCACCGGCGTATTAAAAAAGAGCTCTCTGGCGATCATCGTGGTTCCCTCCGGCGCGCCGATTTCAGAAAATTCCTTTTCCACACCGCCGTCCAGCCGGTAATGGATGCCGGTGAGAGAATCCTTTGTCTTCGTGATCAGTTCCACCATGGAAACCGCCGCAATGCTGGAAAGCGCTTCCCCCCGGAAACCCAGACTGTGGATGTGATACAGATCCTCCGCCGTGCTGATCTTGCTGGTGGCATGGCGGAAAAATGCCTTTCGGATCTGATCCTTCTCAATGCCGTCCCCATTGTCCGTCACGCGGATGAAGGAACAGCCGCCGTCCCGGATCTCCACCGTTATGGCGTCTGCGCCCGCGTCCATCGCGTTTTCCACCAGCTCCTTCACCACACTGGAAGGACGCTCCACCACCTCGCCCGCCGCGATCTTATCTATCGTATTGCTGTCAAGCAGCCTGATCTCTGCCATTTAAACATCTCCTTCCATCGCCCCTCAGGCTCTCCCCCGTCGCCAACATCCCCGGAAGAATGATTTCCCTTCAGGCTCTCCTGAAGGGAAACCATTCTTCGGCACGGGAAAGGGCTGGAACAGCCCGTAGAATTTCTTGGCCGGCGTCCTTTGCCGGCTTAGAAATTCTTCCCGTGCTTACCAACGGTTCTTCAGCTTATTCTGAAGGCGGTACAGGGTGTTAAGGGCGTCCAGAGGGGTCATGGTGCTGACCTCTACGTTTTTCAGTTCTTCCAGAACGTCCGCGTCCGTCACCGTATCGAACAGAGAAATCTGCTCCAGATCCACCTCGTCATAATGTTCCTGCTTTCTGGAGGAAGACGAGCCGCCGTCCGACACAGCGATGCTCTGCACCTTTTCCGTAATATCGTTGTCGGAAAGCTGCTCCACGATCTCCTTGGCCCTGTCGATGACCATATCCGGAACGCCTGCCAGCCTGGCCACCTGAATGCCGTAGCTCTTATCCGCGCCGCCCTTGACGATCTTTCTCAGGAAAACGATATCGTCTCCCTTTTCCTTGACGGCGATGCAGTAGTTATTCACGTTGTTCATCTTGCCTTCCAGCTCCGTCAGCTCATGGTAATGGGTGGCAAACAGGGTTTTCGCGCCCAGAAGCTTCCGGTTGCTGATGTGCTCGATCACCGCCCAGGCGATGGCGAGGCCGTCAAAGGTGGAAGTTCCCCGTCCGATTTCATCCAGAATCAGGAGGCTGTTTCTTGTGGCGTTTCTCAGAATATTCGCCACCTCGCTCATCTCCACCATGAAGGTACTCTGGCCGCTGGCAAGATCGTCCGAGGCACCTACTCTGGTGAAAATCCGGTCCACCACGCCGATATCGGCCTTCCTTGCAGGAACGAAACTTCCGATCTGCGCCATCAGCACGATCAGAGCGGTCTGACGCATGTAGGTGGATTTTCCCGCCATGTTCGGCCCGGTGATCACGGCGATCTGATGGGAATGATTGTCCAGCCAGGTATCATTTGGGATGAACATGTCGTGGTCGATCATCTTCTCCACCACCGGATGCCTGCCGTCCTTGATGTTGATCAGTCCCTTTTCATTCAGAGAGGGTCTGACATAATGGTTCTGCTCTGCAACAAGGGAAAGAGAGCAGAACACATCCAGCCTGGCGACAGCCTTTGCCGTGGTCTGAATGCGTTCCACCTGCCCGGCGATTTTGTCACGAATCTCACAGAACAGATCGTATTCCAAAGTACAGAGTTTGTCCTCCGCATTCAGGATGGTATCCTCCAGTTCCTTCAGTCTGGGCATGGTAAACCGCTCCGCATTGGTCAGCGTCTGCTTTCTGGTATAATCGTCGGGAACCAGATCCAGATAGGATTTGGTTACCTCAAAATAGTAACCGAACACCTTGTTATACTTGATTTTCAGGTTTTTGATTCCTGTGCGTTCCCGCTCCGTGTTTTCCAGTTCGGCAAGCCAGGTCTTTCCTTCCGTTTTGGCCCGGCGCAGGTTATCCACATCCTCATTATACCCCTCCCGGATCATGCCGCCTTCCCGAATGGAAACGGGCGGCTCCTCCTCGATGGAATCCCGGATCAGCGCGCACAGATCCTCCAGGCCGTCAATTTCTTCCTCGATCTTCCGGTTTGCCGTTCCCGGCAGATTTTTCAGAACAGTCTTGATGGGCGGCAGCATCTCCATGGAGCTGCGAAAGGCGATCATATCCCGTGGATTGGCCGTCTTATAGCTCACCTTACCCAGCAGCCGTTCCAGATCATAGACCGGATTCAGGTATTCCCGGATCTCGTCACGGGAAAGCGGATCCTTACAGAACGCTTCAACCGCATCCAGCCGCTCCTCCATCTCTGCTTTCTTTACCAGCGGCTGTTCCAGGAAGGAACGAAGCATTCTGGCTCCCATGGCAGTCTTTGTCTTGTCCAGTACCCACAGAAGAGAGCCTCTTTTGTTCTTCTCCCGAAGGGTTTCTGTCAGTTCCAGATTCCTTCTGGTAGAACTGTCGAGGAGCATATAACGGTTCACAAGATAGGGTTCAATATGAGTGAAATGACTGAGCGGAATCTTCTGCGTCTCATATAAATAGGAAAGAAGCGCTCCGGCGGCAATCATTCCATTGGAAAATTCCTCCACCCCAAGTCCGGAAAGCGCCCCTACATGAAAATGCTCCAGCAGCACATTCCTGCAGAGAGTCTCATCAAAATAATGAGCCTCCAGCGAAGAAATGGAAATCCGCAGCCTTCCTTTCAGATCATCCAGATCCATTCCACTCACCAGAAATGCGTCGTTGCAGATAATCTCCGAGGGAGAATAACGGATGATCTCATCCATCAGCTTCCGGTTATCCTCCACTTCCGTCAGATAATAATCTCCTGTTGTCACATCTGCGGCAGAAATCCCGGCCTTTCCGGAAAACCAGGCGATGCACATCAGAAAATTATTCTTATTTTCCTCCAGCGTCTGGAGATTGAGATTGGTTCCCGGTGTAACGATCCGGACAACTTCTCTGCGCACCAGCCCTTTCGCCTGCTTCGGATCCTCCACCTGTTCACAGATCGCAACCTTATAGCCCTTTCCCACCAGGCGGCTTAAGTATCCCTCCACCGCATGATAAGGAACGCCGCACATCGGTGCCCGTTCTTCCAGTCCGCAGTCCTTTCCCGTGAGCGTGATTTCAAGCTCCCGGGAAGCCGTCAGAGCATCCTCAAAAAACATCTCATAAAAATCACCGAGACGGTAAAAAAGGATACAGTCCGGATACTGTTCCTTCGTTTCCATATATTTGCGCATCATCGGTGTCATTTCTGCCATGCTTTCCGTCTCTCCTTTGTATTTCCATCCATATTCGGATCGGGACATATATTATTAAAATATAGCACAAAATTAGAATGTTGTAAATTGTAAACGGAATACCGTTTGTTATTTTTCTTCAACCGAAGCCTTGTTTTTCTGTTACCGTTACGTTACAATGAAAAGGACGAAAGAGCGAACTTCCCGTCCCGGAACAATCGGAAATGCTCTTTCAATAATTCAAACAGAGAGGGGTAACTACATGAACAAATCCTGGACTGTCAATGCCAATGGTATCAACCACACCATCGAGTACAAAAGGAACCAGATGATCGTGGATGGAGAAAAGTATAAGCTGAAAAGCGCCAATCCATTCATTCAGATGATCGATTATTCTGTAAATTTCGGGGATGTGGAATGCAGACTCGTCGTTGTGGGAACAAAAGTGGATCTTGCGGTAAACGGACGGTATCTCGGAAGCGGCGCTCCCTATGAGCCCATCGGAAACATTCCGGTATGGGTTTCCATTCTGGCGGCTGTCAGCGTCATCCTGGGATTTCTGTTAAACAGCTGGCTCGGGCTTTGTATTGGCATTCTGCTCGGAGCATTTTACTTCAATTTCTACCTGAAGAAAAAGAAGGCGGCGCCCGTCATTATCATATTTGCTGCTGCTACCATTCTGCAATTTCTGCTGGGAGTCGGTGTATTTCTTCTTTTCAGCAGTCTCTGATGTTCCTTCTGGCAGAAAGCGTACATGATTACATACAGGAAGGATTATTATGGATCAAAACTCACAGTATAATGGGAACAGTTACCCATATCCGGATGAAGCAGGCAACCGGCAGCTGGTTTCTCCTCATCCGGTAGTCGTCAATCAGCTTGAGCATAAGAAGGACGGCCTTGCCGTCTGCTCTCTTGTTACCGGAATCTTCAGCATCCTTTTCTGCTGGTGCCTTGTCATTCCGCTGATTCTGAGCCTGATCGGGGTGATCACCGGAATTATCAGCCTGGCCCGTACTGGTCAGCATACCGGCCTCGCGCTGGCAGGAGTGATTCTCTCCGCCATCGGGCTGGTGATTGGCGTCGCCATTCTGCTGCTTCTTTTAATGGTCACATTCTGATGCGAACGGTGATCAGATATTTCTTATCAAATATCAGAAACGTGCAGGTTTCGCAGCTGCGAAATCTGCACGTAATCTTTCTGAAACGCTGTCCGTTTTTCCGCCGCGGCTCAGCGTTCAGATGCTCATATCAAAAATCCGCTTTCTTCCGTCCTGTTCCGTCACACATATCCTCCAGCTTCCATCCGGTTCCTGCAGGAACTCCACATGATCGATCACCGGTTCTCCCTGATGACTCTCCACCACATTCAGAAAACAGACATCCTTTCCTCTGCGCCTTACGATCACCTGGTTCAGCATTCCCGTAGATGGGTTGTCAGGCCCCTCTGCCAGCCAGATTTCTCCGCCCAGAGGAGCGCAGTAAAGATCGGTGACGACGCCCTCCAGAACGGTACGGATGCGCTTCCCTTCCAGATGCGAGGCGTTCCGAAACCAGGAAAACGGTTTTCTGTCGGAGAAGGTGTCCTTGCAGACTTCCCCGCGTCCCTCCAGTACTTCTCCCTTCAGATGCATGATCCAGTCCACCGGAAGCGCTTCATCCGCCCCGGTCACATAGAAGGCCTCGGCGAAACAGGAATCCGTCCATGCGATTTTCCGGGTCATCTTCACCGTTTCATAATTCTCCTTTTTCCACTGGACGATGGTAAAGCTGTCCGGCATCTCATAGGGCGCCGTCCAGTCGCATTCCGCAGTCACATACACCGTCTCTCCATCGTCCTCATACTGCAGAAGACGGCAGGCGGCAGGGGCCTGGTTTTCCTCCCCGATGACCACCGTATTGTGCGTGCCCGTATTTTTGTAATAGTCATAATGCAGGACTGCCCCGTAACCCGTCGTTCCCAGATCCACCGAAACCGGCTTTCCAAAGGCCATATAACTGATGCCAAGGCGGTCGTAGTGATCGTGCTCCCCGCCATAGGTATCATGTTTAAACAGCAGGTAACGCCCCTGGCTCCCATGAAGGATGGTATGTCCGTCTGTTCCCACCGGCGTGTGGTAATTTCTGTCCGTCCATTTCGCCGCTCTGGAGTCCGGAACCTCCGGCAGTGTATCCTCCCCATGGAAAAAGGCTTCCGGATTGCTTCTCTCCCTTCCCTGATACAGCCGGTTCAGAATCCAGAGCAGTCTGTCGCTTTTCATTTGGCGCCAGGCGAATTCATACTGGTACAGTTCGGAATCCGTATGATGGAGGGTCGTATCGTTCAGCATCGGCATCCGTCCGTCCGGCTGGAGATAATCGGCAAGCACTTCCATCATTGCCAGATAGTTGGGATGATGGATGTGACTGTATTCGGTATGAATGGCAAATTTTTCAAAGTCAAAAAAGCTCTGCAGCGCATAAAAATGATATCCGAAGCTTCCTTCAAACCACATATGGTACGGCAGCATACCGTGCTCCAGCTGATACAGAAGGCCATACTTTTCATATACTGCGAACCGGATAAAATCCTTTCTTTCAAACAGAATTCCAATCACGGCAATGGCAGAACTGATGATCACCTCATGGTTATGGAGCTGGTCTTTCCGGTGCTCCATCAGGAATTTGGCGCCCGGCAGAAACATCCGGTCCCTGACATACTCCTTTTCCTCCTGTGTCATCGTCTCTTCCACCAGGTCATAGGCCATGGCAAGATTCCGCTGGAAATTGGCCTCATCCAGCGTCTGCGCACCGGAGCGTCCCGGACCGTTATAGGGAATGTTTCCATGTACCTGATAATCGGGATAATGCTTCGCATAGGCCAGAAGAATCTCCACACTTTTTTGGGCATATACCTTTTCCCCTGTAGCCGCATAGATCAGCCCCATTTCATGGGCGGCGTTATAATTTCTGCTGTTTACCAGCCCCCACCAGGCACTGTCATAGGGCTCACCGCTGTAAACGATCCCGCACGCCGGACAGCGGTGGGACCGTTCCCCGTCCCAGTCAAATTCCAGCTGTACCGAGCATTTCGGACAATAGTAATACAGGGTCCAGTTGGCGATCCCTTCTTTGGGCACCAGCACCGGCCGCTCCATCACTTCTCTGACATTTTCCTTCAGCCGCGCCACAACCTCCGGCTGACGCGCAGCACGTTTTTTAAGTTCCTTTCGTTCCTCTTTGGTAAACTGAATCATCGCCTGCCTCCTCCGCCGGTTACCCCGGCCGGCTCTGCCTGTTTTCCGGCTTAGTCCACGGATATTTCCGACTGTTCTGCCTGTTTCCCCAGATAATAAAATCCCTTATATTCTTCCAGCCTTACCGGCACGATTTTTCCGATCAGAGAAGGGTCGCCCGGGAAGTGGACCAGCGTGTTGTTGGAAAGCCGTCCGGTCACAAGAGAAGCGTCATGCTCGTTCCTTTCCTCCACCAGAGCATCCATGGTTTTCCCTTCCAGGAGCTTCACCTGCCCTCTCGCCGTTTCCTGCACGGCCGCGAGCACCCTGTCAAAGCCTGCATGCGCCTGATCCTCCGGCACCTGGTTTTCCATGGAAGCAGCCGGTGTCCCGGTGCGTTTGGAGTAGATAAAGGTAAATGCATTGTCAAAGCGCACACGTCTGATCACATCGATGGTCTCGTCCACGTCCTCCGGGGTCTCTCCCGGAAAGCCCACGATGATGTCCGTTGTCAGGGCAATGTCCGGAATGGCGGTCCGAATCCGGTTCACCAGGTCCAGATACTGCTCCTTCGTGTAGCGCCGGTTCATGGCTTTCAGGATGCGGGTGGAGCCGGACTGCAGCGGCAGGTGCAGATGGCGGCAGATCTTGTCAGAAGAAGCCATCACCCGGATCAGATCATCGGAAAGATCCTTGGGGTGAGAGGTCATGAAACGCACACGTCTGATGCCGTCGATTTTCACCACCTCGGAAAGAAGCTCCGCAAAGGTGACGGGCTGCTCCAGATTTTTCCCGTAGGAATTCACATTCTGTCCCAGCAGCATCACCTCCACCACGCCGTCCGCTGCCAGACGCTCGATTTCCCGCAGGATGTCCTGCGGGTTTCTGCTTCGTTCGCGGCCGCGCACATAGGGAACAATGCAGTAGCTGCAGAAATTGTTGCAGCCGAACATGATATTGATGCCGGATTTAAAGGGATACTTTCTCTCCACCGGAAGGTCCTCCACGATCCGGTCCGTCCCCTGCCAGATGTCCACGAGCATTCCGTCCTGTTCAAATGCGGCATTCAGAAGCTCGGCGAACTTATAGATGTTATGAGTGCCGAATATGAGATCCACGAAACGGTAGCTCTTCTGAATTTTTTCGATGGTTCCGGGCTCCTGCATCATGCAGCCGCACAGAGCCACCTTCATCCCGGGATTTTTCTTTTTCAGGCTGTTTAGCCGTCCCAGTCTTCCATATACCCGCTGGTCAGCGTTATCACGGACGGTACAGGTATTGTAGATGTCAAAATCCGCCTCTTCGCTTTCCGTCAGCACATATCCTGCCTGCTCCAGAATGCCGGAAAGCTTTTCCGAATCTCTGGCGTTCATCTGGCAGCCAAAGGTGGTAACACAGGCCGTCAACGGCCTGCCCAGCCTTTCCGCCTCCTTCTGCACATGAATGCGGCATTTTTTCAGAAAATAGTATTGCCTGAGCGGCTCCTCTTCCGGCGCCGGGTGTGATAAGTCAATGGAAGCAAGCAGTGTTTCCAGATTTTCTTCAGTCATTCGTACCTGTCCCTTTCCGTTCTTTATTTCATCCCTTCAGAATACAGGGAAACGATATTGAGCAGAATTTTCACTGTCGTTTCCATGGACTCGATGCAGGCATATTCAAATTTCCCATGGCAGTTCTGCCCTCCCGTACACAGATTCGGGCAGGGAAGCCCCATGAAGGACAGTCTCGCTCCGTCCGTGCCTCCGCGGATGGGAATGATCAGAGGGGAAACCTCCTCCATTTCCATGGCCTTTACAGCATTATCAATCAGATGGGCATTTTCCGGCAGGATTTTTTCCTTCATGTTGTAATAGCTGTCCTCCATGTCCACTACGAAGGTATCCGCGCCGTACTTCCCGTTCAGAAATTCTGCCGTCTTCAGGAAAAACGCCTTCTTTTCTTCAAACTTTTCCCTGTCGTGGTCACGGATGATGTAGTCCACATCCACATGCTCCACATTACCCTGAATCGTGCCGGGATGATAGAAGCCTTCATAACCTTCCGTAGCCTCCGGCGCCTCATGAACAGGGAGCAGCGCCTGAAATTCCTGGGCCAGAAGAATGGCGTTCTTCATCTTTCCCTTTGCGCTGCCGGGATGGACGCTGCATCCGTTCACATGAAGAACTACATCTGCGGCATTGAAATTTTCATATTCCAGCTCGCCCAGAGCGCCGCCGTCTACGGTGTAGGCATAATCCGCCCCGAAGCCTTCCACGTAGAAGTGGTCCACGCCGCCGCCCACCTCTTCATCGGGAGTAAAACCAATCCGCACAGTTCCATGCTCAATTTCCGGATGAGACAGCAGATATTCCGCCATGGCCATGATCTCTGCCACGCCGGCCTTATCATCTGCCCCAAGAAGCGTGGTGCCATCCGTGACGATCAGACTCTTTCCGGTCAGAACGGCAAGCTCGGGGTTCTCCTCCGCCTTCATCACGATGGAAAGCGCCTCGTTCAGAACAATGTCCCCGCCCGGATAGTTTTCTACGATCCGTGGCTTTACGTTTCTGCCGCTGACCGCCATGGCGGTATCCATATGGGCGATAAAACCGAGAACGGGAGCGGTCTTTTTCTCCTTCAGAGTGGAGGGAATTGTGGCGTACACATAACCGAACTGCTCGTCAAACTTCACATCGGAAGCTCCCATTTCCTGAAGCTCCTTCGTCAGAAGCCTTCCCAGATCCTTCTGCTTTTCCGTGCTGGGAAAGGTATCGCTGGGGGACCAGGACTGGGTATCAATTTTGACATATCTCAAGAATTTATCCACAACGCTGCTCATATTGTTTTCTCCTTTTTCAGAATAATTGATTCAGGAAGGTATATCCTCCTGCCTGGCCTAAGACCGGACCTGACCGTTTCCACGGATCACATATTTATAGGAAGTCAGCTCCTTTAAACCCATTGGTCCGCGGGCATGCAGCTTCTGGGTGCTGATGCCGATCTCCGCGCCGAAGCCGAATTCAAAGCCATCCGTAAAACGGGTGGACGCATTCACATAAACACAGGCGGAATCCACTTCGTTCAGGAAACGTTCCGCGCGCTCCGCATCCTCCGTCAGAATGGCGTCAGAGTGGCCGGTGCTGTATCGGTTGATATGACGGATGGCCTCCTCCAGACTGTCAACCGTCTTAATGGAAAGGATATAGTCCAGATATTCGGTTCCAAAATCCTCTTCCGTCGCTTTTGTCATATCGGGTACAGCCTCCCGGGCCCGTTCATCCCCGCGAAGCTCCACATGCTTCTCCCGGAGGGCCTGTGCAAGCGAAGGAAGGAAACGCTCCCGGATGGCCTCATGGACCACCAGCGATTCACAGGCGTTGCAGACACCGATCCGCTGGGTTTTTGCATTCAGAATGATGGGAACGGCTTTGGCCAGATCTGCATACTCATCCACATAAATGTGACAGTTTCCCGTCCCCGTTTCGATGACGGGTACCGTGCTGTGCTCCACCACCGCGCGGATGAGTCCCGCCCCGCCGCGTGGAATCAACACATCCACATATTCGTTCATGCGCATGAACTGCTCCGTCACCGCCCGGTTTGTATCGGTGATGAGAGAAACCGCATCCGGATTGATTCCGCATTCCGCCAGAGAAGTCCGGATGCTCTCCGCAATCGCCAGATTGGAAGAAAGAGCGTCGCTTCCTCCCTTCAGGATGCAGGCGTTCCCTGCCTTGAAGCACAGGCCGAAGGCGTCTGCCGTCACGTTCGGTCTGGATTCATAGATGATGCCAATCACGCCGAGGGGGACCCGGCGTTTTTCGATTTTCAGCCCGTTGGGACGCAGGAAGCTGTCCAGAATCTCTCCAACCGGATCGGGCAGAGCGCTCACCTGTCTAAGGCCTTCCGCCATGGCACAGATCCGATCCCCGGTGAGCCGCAGCCGGTCCACCAGGCCGGGATGCATCCCCTTTGCTTCTCCGTCGGCTACGTCCTTTGCATTCGCTGCAAGGATCTTTTTTTCATCGCGAATCAGCCCCTCTGCCACAGCAAGAAGCGCATGGTTCTTCTCTTCCTCCGGCATGCAGGCCAGCTCATACTTCACCGCGGCCGCGGCCTTTCCCAGTTCCTTCAGTTCCATATCCATCCCTGCCTTTCTTTTTCATAAATATGCTGTTTCCGTCATTCCTGTCGTCAGACCGATGATCTCCCGTTCCGTCACAATCAGATCCGGCCGGATATCCTCCGGCTCCTGTACAAGCGCATCCAGAATCTGGCAGGAAAAACCTATGGCGATCTTCCAGAATGCCTTTCCCGCACAGAGGCGGCTGCTTCCGGCTTCCTCCAGCGTCTGCAGAAAGCGGTCATAATATCCGCCCCCATAGCCCAGCCTTCCGCAGCTTCTGTCAAAAGCCGCGCCGGGCATCACGACAAGATCTGCTGTTTCCTCTGTCAAGAGCTGCATCCGGTATTTTCGCCCCTCCTCTTCGGGCGGTTCCAGAATTCCCCGAAAGCCGGGTACCAGTTCTTCCCTTCCACTGATCCGGTAAAAAGACATGTTTCCCGCTCCCTCGACCCTGGGACAGAAGACCTGCTTTCCGGCAGCAAGCGCCTCCTCCATCAGCTTCCATGTGGAAACCTCCTCCCCATGAGAAGCATAGATGAGAAGCCGTCCGGAGAGTTGATACTGAGGGAGGTCAAAAAGTGCATTTCGTATTCGCTCTTCCGCCCAAGCCCTTTCCTCTCCGGTCAGCCTGCTTCTGCGTTTCATCCCTTCCCTGCGCTGCTCTTTTTTCCGAAGCCTCAGCGCCTCACGCTTTTCCTGCGAAAGCCGTCCGTTCTGCCACTCCGCGTTCCTTTCACTGGGCATGGCCGGAGCCCTTCGCCGCGTGTTCCTCACCAAGATTGGTAATGGAACCATCCTCATTCTGAATGTTGATGTTGTTCAGCTGCGCCCGAAGATTGACCCGGACGCTGTTGATATAATCCTGCCGGAGAGAGGCCTGCTCTTCCTTTTCCGCCGCGCTCAATCCCTCTTTCTGAGATTTATGGTACAGCTCGTTGATCCGCTGGATTTTTTCATCCATGGTTGCCTGCTTTTTCATGCGCTATCCTTCCTTCTATCTATTGATTCAGCTTTGATACAAAGCCGGGGAGATCGAAATCCTCGTCCCTGTGGGCCACAAACAGCGTACCCAGGTTCTGCCCGTCCATCAGCCTGTGGATGATCCGCACATCCCGGCTGTTGGCGATCAGCATATCGGCTCCCGCCCTGGTGGCGATCCTGGCCGCCGTCAGTTTCGTATTCATGCCTCCGGTTCCCACGCTGCTTCCCGTGCTGTTCTTCGCCATATTCATGTGGGAGTCGTTTAACTCCTCTACCAGATCCACAAATTTCGCGTCCGGATTTTTCCGGGGATCATCGGTATAAAGTCCGTCGATGTCGGAAAGCAGAATGAGCAGATCCGCGCCGATCAGAGCCGCCACAATGGCCGACAGGGTATCGTTGTCCAGCTCCAGCTCATAGGTGGCAACCGTATCGTTTTCATTGACTACGGGGATAACGCCCATTTTCAGAAGCTGGGTAAAGGTATTATGGGCGTTATAGCGGTTCAGATTGTCCACCACCGTATTTTTTGTCAGAAGGATCTGGGCCGTCACCTGGCTGTACTCCGCGAAAATACGCTCATAGGTCATCATCAGCCGTGCCTGGCCGATGGCGGCGCAGGCCTGCTTCATGGCGATGCGGTTCTGGCTGAAATCCTCATCGCTTAAGTGCATGGCCCTTCTTCCCTGGGCAATGGCGCCGGAGGTGACGAGCACCACATCCTTTCCCTGATTCCTGAGATTGCACAGTTCCCGCACCAGGACCTCCAGCTTGATGTAATCCAGCTCACCGGTCTGGGGATGCTGCAGGGAGGACGAGCCGATCTTGACGACGATCCTCTTCTTATCTTTTAGTTTACTCCGATACTGTTCCATCGTTTCCTCCACGCAGAAGCGTTTTACGCTCATTCTTTTGAAAAATCTGATATCTGGCGGCAATCGCCTCCGCCACCCGCATGCCGTCCATGGCCGCCGAGGTGATCCCGCCCGCATATCCTGCGCCCTCTCCGCAGGGATAGAGTCCCCTCACAGAAGACTGCAGGGTCTCGTCTCTGGGAATCCGCACCGGAGAGGAGGTCCTGCTCTCCACCCCGGAAAGGCAGACCGCATCGTCCGCAAAGCCCGGTATGATCCGTTCAAAGGCTTCCATCCCTTCCAGAAAGGCTTTTCTCACCGAAGAGGGGAGAATGTCCCGTAAATCGGCAAATTTCCATGCGCCCTTAATGGCCGGTGCAAAATCAGCCGGAACATGCCGTTCCCTTTTTTCCCTCACCATGCCATCCGCCTCTGCCACCGCGCTCCCGTTCTCCCGCTCTGTCCCGGCATAGTCCGCATACCTCTGAACGGGTACCGCGCCGCCGGCCGCCCGAAAGGCCCTCTCCTCCAGCATGCGCTGAAACTGAATGCCGGCAAGCGGCCCGCCTGCGCCATAATCCTGCGGCGTCACGGAAACGATGATCGCGCTGTTGGCGTTTTTCCCGTTCCTGCCGCTGTAGCTCATGCCGTTCACCGCAAGCCGTCCGGGCTCGCTGGAAGCGTTAACCACGTATCCGCCCGGACACATACAGAAGGAATACACGCCCCTTCCTTCCGAGGTCTTCGCGGTGAGCTTATAGGAGGCCGGAGGCAGAGCTTCAGGTCTTCGCTGCGCATACTGGGACAGGTTGATCAGCTCCTGGGGATGTTCCACCCGAAAGCCCACGGCAAAGGACTTCGCTTCCATGGGAATTCCTTTTTTCTCCAGCATGGCGAAGGTATCCCGGGCGCTGTGTCCGATGGCCAGCACCACGGCTCTGGCGTCAATGCGCTCCCCATTTTCACAGACCACGCCGCGCACCCTGCCGCCTTCGATCACAAGCTCCGTCACTCTGGTAGAAAAGCGCACCTCGCCGCCCCAGGAAAGGATCCGCTCCCGCATGTGCTTTACCACCCGGGACAGCACGTCCGTTCCCACATGGGGCCTGCTTTCATACCGGATCTCCTCCGGCGCGCCGTTTTCCACAAAGATTTTCAGGACCTCGGTATTCCTGCCGTCCTTATCCTTCACCAGCGTGTTCAGCTTGCCGTCGGAAAAGGTGCCTGCGCCTCCCTCTCCGAACTGCACGTTGGAATCCGCAGAAAGCACTCCCGTTTTCCAGAACTCCTCCACCCGTCTGGTACGGCTTTCCATGTCCTCTCCCCGTTCCAGAAGCAGCGGCCGGTATCCCGCCTTTGCAAGCAGATATCCGCAGAAAAGCCCCGCCGGACCGGTCCCGATGATGAGCGGCCTTTCAGCCAGAATCTCCTTCCCCGGCTCCGGGAAACGATAGCGCACCTCGGGCGCAGGTCCCACATCCGGATTCTTCCTGCAGGATAAAAGGACCTTTTCCTCCCGCGCTCCCACGAGCTTCACATCAACCGTATAGATCAGCCGGATTTCCGGCTTCTTTCTGGCGTCTATGGACTGTCTGACCACCCGCAGGGAGGCGATTTCCTCCGGCCGGATGCGCAGGGTGCGTGCCGCCTTTTCTGTAAGCTCCCGGTCACTGTGACCCGGCATGAGCTTCAACTGTCTGATCTGTATCATCTTTTCCTCTTCTTTTCGCCGCCGCAGGCGGCAGCATTAAATTCAGGACAAGAATGGCTTAGCCATTCTTCAGCTCGAACCAAAGGTTCGAGTCATCTCCCATCATGGCTGTGAGCCACAAGCTCTTCGTCTTTTGCCTTCAGACGCTTAATGAGTAGAGTATATCGCAATCCCCTCTTCGGGACAAGACTTTTCTCACCCTTTCCCCGCAAGAAAGCCGGAGGTCCAGGCCCACTGCAGATTGTAGCCGCCGCAGCGGCCGTCCACGTTCAGAAGCTCTCCTGCAAAATACAGGCCCGGATGCTTCACGGACTCCATCCGGTCCGTCACCTCCGAAAGGGGGACGCCGCCCACGCAGACCTGGGCGCTTCCAAAGGGATTGACCGATTTTACGCGCACCGGGAAATCCCTGAGGTCTGAGAACACCCGGCGGATTTCCTCCCGATTCCTTTCCTCCACCGTATCCTGTGGCCTGAGCCCGTTTCTTTTTAAGAGGGTCAGAATGATTTTCTTGTTCACAAGGCCGCAGAACAGCACCTCCATGGAACGTCCAAGGCAGGCGGAAATCCTCTGCTCTGTCATTTTTTCATAGTCCTTCCGGCTGCCAGAAAGGGAGGGCAGAAAGTCGATCCGGGCCTGGACCTTCCTTCCCCGGGCCAGCGCGCAGGAAGTATGCCGGGAAAGCTGGAACACCGGGATGCCGGAAATGCCGTAATCCGTCAGCTGCAGCTCTCCCTCCTCCCGATAACAGTCCTCTTCCCCGGAAATGGAAAGACTGACGGAAGCGCCGCAGCGCACGCCGGCCAGACTTTTCCAGAAATCTCCCTCACAGCGGAGCGCGGTGAGGGCCGGCTGGGGCCGGATCACCCGATGCCCGAGTGCTTCCGCATAGGCGTATCCGTCCATTCCCTCTCCCGCCTTCTGTCCGGCGGGAGAACCGCAGGCGAGGATCAGCCGGTCAAAATGCAGGTTTCCGTCCTCCGTGCGCACCAGATATCCGCCCTTTCCGCGCGGTTTAATTCCCACAATCCGGCATTCCGTCAGAATGCTGACCTGCAGCCGTTCCAGTTCAAAGCGCAAAGCATCCAGAACCGTGGATGCCTGGCCGGACAGGGGATAAACATACCCCTCTCTGGAGGTGGTCAGCATGCCCATCCTGTAAAAAAGCTTCAGAGTATCCTCCGGGGAGAAACGGGAGAAAATGCTGCGCAGCCTTTCCTCCGGCGCCCCGTGATAATATTCCCCGATTTTTTCCATGGAAAAAGACAGGTTGGTCAGATTGCACTTCCCGTTACCTGTCACCAGAATTTTCTTCCCGACCCGCTCCTTTTTTTCCAGGATGACAACCTCATCCCCCGCTCCCTTCCTGTTATCTGCAGCAGCGACTGCCGCCATCAGGCCGGAAGCCCCGCCTCCGATAATCCCCGTTTTTCTTCTGTTCATCATGTTCCTCATTTCCAGAGTGCCGCAGCACCCGGGCACACAAGGCGCCCAGATATCCGTCCATAACCTGCCGCCCATCAGGCCGCTCCGCTAACTGGAATAAGATTCCAGAAAATCATAAAGCTCCGCCTCGCTGCCCACATATTTAAAATTCAAAAGCTCCTCTGCCAGCTCATCGGAAAGGCTCTGCACCGGAATCCCCGTGGACATGAAACGGGTTTTTTTGTCGGCCTCATAGACCACCACATAATTATTCTCCACCGCCAGATAAAATTCCTCCGGCCTGGTGCTGCTCTCATAATTTTTCCGGACCACTACCTCTTCCGCCGAGAACCGCTCCACATACATGGACAAAAAACCTCTGTTCTGATCCTCAAGCGAGGGAGAAGCCTCATAGACCTCACAGGCGTCTACAAACTGCTCCCGGTTCATTCCGATATACTGCTCCGGAAGAGGCTCCTCTTCCTCCGTCCGGCTGGAATCGGTGAGGTCAAACCGTTCCACCACATATCGGGTATCCGCCGTGATCACCTGCTCCTGTCCGCCCGCGGCCTCCAGAGAGACGTTCGTTTCCGTCTCCCGGCTCTCTGCGGTTTCCTCCTGCCGGCTCTGCTGCCTGTTTGGATAAAAGAATTCCTGAACGCTGAGTCCGGCAAAAAGTCCAAGGGCGAGCATACACGCCGGATAAATGAAATAAATGCTGATTTTCTTCCAAAGACGCATCAGAAACCTCCTGTTTCTTCGTTCCTTTTTCAAAAGTATCAGCATTATTCCGGCAGTTTATTCAAAAAAGCCTTATCCCCTTACAGGAAACGCAAAATCTTTCCCAGCGCAAGAAACAGACCGCCTCCGGGAATACTCTTCAGTTCACGCTGAGAGAAGGCATGCATGGAAAGCATCAGCAGAACAAAGATAATCAGCCCTGCCGCGAAACACAGCAGACTGAGAAGCGCTGTATCGATCACCGCCGCAAGGAAACGGTTCATGAGGTAGACAATCAGCCCCATGACCGCGCTGGCAATAACCGGAATACCGATCAGTCTTCCCCAGTCCGTCTTCCAGGAGATCGTACGGAACACACAGACCAGCCCCAGGATCACAAATACCGCATAAAGCCCCGTCACCGCGTAAACCACTCCTTCGATCCCCAGTCCAAGGCTGTGAAGCAGCAAATAAAGCAGAATGACATGCACGATCAGAGAAATACCCGCACTTCCAAACAGCAGCTTCTCCCGTTCCAGTCCCTGCAGGATGCAGGAGACCGCAATCGCAAGAGCCTGCAGAACGATCGCCCCGCTTCCGATCCGCAGAAGTCCTGCCGCCGTTTCCATATTTCCTGCCGTGAAAAGAGCCGGCACCAGGTTATCCGCAGTAATTGCAAAATACACCGCCAGAGGCAGAGACACCGCCAGAGACAGCTTCAGCATGAGAAAGGCCTTTTCCTTCGCCCGCCCCATGTTCATTCCCGTGACGGAAGCGGATAGAGAGGGAATCAGTCCGGTACAGGCCGCCGCGGCCAGCATGGCCGGAACGCCGGACAGGAGCCGGTATTTCCCCGTATAGATTCCCCACTGTGCGATTGTGTCCGAACCGGAAGGCATGAGCTGCAGAAACAGAATCTGATCCAGAATGAAACTTCCCTGCATGGCAAAACCGGTCAGGATGACCGGAAGCGCCGCTCCGGCGATCAGTCGGCCGATCCGGCGGTAGCTTTCCGTTTCCCTGCCCGTATCCTTCCTTTCTCTGTGCCGGAAGCTTCCCTGGAAAAGGAAATAAAGCACGACAAGAAGCAGAAGGGAGATCAGGCTTCCGAGCAGAAAAGCGAGTGCCGCGCCCGAAGCCCCGAACGCCTGCTCATAATCCGGCTGAAACAGAAGCGCCCCGATTTTTTTCCCGTGTCCCATCATACCCGATACGAGGATAAACATAAGAAGGAATCCGGCAAGCTCCTCCACAAACCGGGAAAAAACGGTTGGAATCATGCTTCCCATCCCCTGAAAATAACCGCGAAGAGCGCCCAGAAGGGAAGTGATGAAGACAGCCGGAGCCATACAGCGGATCACTACCGCCGCCATACCTGTCCGAAAAAGCCCTGCTGACAAAACGTCTGCGGAAAGTAGCATAACCACACTTCCCGCAATCCCCAGAACCGCCGCATACAAAAGCGCCGCATTCCAGACCCGGCGCGTGTTCCGGTACCTGCCCCTCGCACACCTTGCCGCCGTCATCTGCGCCACCACCGTCTGCATGGAGTAACCACAAAACAGAAAGAAAAAAAGCCAGGTATCATAAGCCATGCCGAAATAGGCGTTGCCATTGTCCCCGATCCGATTTGTCAGCGGAATCCTTTTCCAGACGGCCAGCGCTCCAGCCAGAAAGGCGAGTCCGGTCAGAAGACCGTTTCCCCGGCGTATTCTTCCGCCGCGCTGTTCTCCCCGGCGGGACATTCCGCTCTCCCTCTTTTCAGATTTTCTGTTCTGTTGAATTGTTCCTCTATTCCCTCTCATGTATGCTTTCCCGGTGCCAGGAGCACCTTTCCTGTCCTTAATCTCTGATCTGTCTTGTAATGTTCAGCCCCTGCAGAATCCTTTCCTGCCTGTCCTCCATCTCGGCGGCTTCCTGCGGCTCCATGTGGTCGTATCCGCACAGATGCAGCATGCTGTGCGCAACGAGAAAGGCAAATTCCCGTTTCTGGCTGTGACCATAGGCTTCCGCCTGCTGTCTGACCCTGTCACAGGAAATGATGATGTCGCCCAGAATCAGTTCGCCGCTGTCGGGCTGGAAGCAGTCCGCCTCCGATTCTTCCGCAGCGGAGAAATCCGCCGGACGCTCAAAGGGTACATTGGGAAAGGAAAGCACGTCCGTCGCGCTGTCGATCCCCCGGTATTCTCTGTTATATACCCGGATTCCCTCGTCGTCCGTGATCAGCACGTTAATTTCCGTTTCATAAGGACAGCCCTCCGCTTCCAGAGCCGCCTCCGCCACCTGCGATGCCACTTCCAGCGGATCGAAGGGGAACTCTGTCTGAATCTCATTTTCCACAAAAACCGTCATCTGCTGTTTCTCCCCTGCCGTTTCCTCCCGGCAAACCGCATCCTTCCCTCCGGCTCCTGCCTTTCGGAATGGAATGCGGCCTCTCTTCTTTCGTAGTTCTCATATGCCTTCACAATCTTCTGCACCAGCGGATGTCTTACCACATCCCTGCTGGTCAGGGTACAGAAGGCGATGCCCTCAATTTTCTGAAGCACCTTCACCGCCACGTCAAGGCCGGACCGGGTCCCCGGCATCAGATCCTTCTGGGAGGCGTCTCCCGTGATGATCACCTTGGAACCGAATCCGATTCTGGTCAGAAACATCTTCATCTGTGCCGGCGTAGTGTTTTGCGCCTCATCCAGAATGATATAGGCGTTGTCCAGCGTTCGCCCACGCATGTATGCAAGCGGTGCCACCTCGATCAGGCCCTTTTCCATGTTTTTCGCAAAGCTCTCCGCGCCCATGATCTGATAGAGCGCATCATAAAGGGGACGGAGGTAAGGATCCACCTTGCTCTGCAGATCGCCGGGAAGAAAGCCCAGCTTCTCTCCGGCCTCTATGGCGGGACGGGTCAGGATGATCCGTTCCACCTCGTTGTTTTTAAAGGCTGTAATCGCCATCGCCATGGCGAGATAGGTTTTTCCCGTTCCAGCGGGGCCCATGCCGAACACGATCATGTTGTCCCGTATGGCGTCCACATACTGCTTCTGTCCCAGCGTCTTGGGCTTGATGGGCTTTCCGCTCACGGTGTGGCAGATCAGATCTCCGTCGATTTCCAAAAGTGCGTCCGTATTGTCTTCCATGCTCATCTCTATCGCATATTCCACATTCTGTTCCTGAATGAGGTTTCCCCTTTCTGACAGCTCCTGCAGCCGCTGCAGAACATCTGCAGCCTGCTCCACATGCCGTTTCAGCCCCCGGATCCGGACAGAACCGTTCCGGTCAACGATCGTCACCTGCAGGATCTTCTCAATTCTTTTCAAATGCTTATCATAATCACCGAACACATTCAGGGTATGGGCTGCGTCCAGTTCAATCTGTTTCTCGTACTGCTCCATTGACTGCTCCCGTCTTTACGTTTCCTCTTCGTCAGCCGGTTCCGGCTGCTTACCGGACAGCGGTCTTGACTGACCGGTTTTTCCTTCCACATCAAGCGATGCATTTAGGAATACAGAACCGCCGACTGTATTTATTGTAACATTTTTTTGCATGATTTGAACCCCCAAATCATACAAACCTTCAATTTTTTTCTCCAGACGCCCTTCCAGGATCTCCTCTGCCTGTTCTTTCTGATACACTGCCTCCACCTCAAGGTATTCCCTTTTCACCTCAAAACCATAGTAAAAAGGCAGATAAATCTGTCCCAGGACCTTCAGCTGTCTGGCATCCATCACGGTATCATATTTCAGGAAAGAGCAGCCTCCCAGCCGGAATACAAACTGTCTTCCCCCGAAAGAAAGAAAAAAATCCTTCTTTTCCCTCCCCGTATAATTTTTATATTCGTAGTTCAGCGCAAGCGTTTCCTCATAGGTCACCTCATAGGAGACCACCACATCCGCATCGGCGTGGCAGTACTGGTATTCTCTTACGGTACCGTCATCCGCAAGGACGGGAACGGCTCCGGACACGAGAACATCTCCCTTTTTCACCTCCATCCCGGCGGTCACCTGCGGCACGCCCTTTCTGGTCAGAATGGAGACCACCGTTCCATCCTGGGTGGCCAGAAGATCGCTTCCGGGGTATCCGTCAAGCGCTTCCTTCGTTTCCTCCTCCGTCATGACCAGGTCGTTTTCCCGGACATTCACAATCAGTCTCGTCCCGTCTATGGTGACGGAGGTCCAGGTGATCCCGTCAAAGGTTTCCCGCAGCTTTTCCTCCAGACGCTCAATATCTATCCCGCTTCTTGCCGTTCCGTACTCCACGCCGTTTTCCACCAGGAAATCCATGAGCATGTCGTCCGTAACCGCTCTGTTCCCTTCAAAATCGATGGCCCAGATAAAACGTGACATGATGATGAGAAAGGCGAGACAGGCCGGAAGCCCCATGACAAAAACCTTTCTTTTCCGCATTCTGCGAAGCAGAAAGGGCAGGCCGCACCGTTCCAGAATCGCGACCCGCGTTCCCGTCTTTCTCACAACCGGGCGAAGCCGGAAGAAGCCGGAGAGACTGATATACATCAGATAATCCGCTTCCCGGCGCGTGATGTCCCACAGCAGGATGCCGCGGTTGCTGCACAGGTTCATGAAGCGCTCCGGGGAATAGCCCCATACCCTGATCTTCAGATAGCCCTGCAGATACCGGAAAAATTCTTTCACATCCAACACATCCTTACCTCCGCCCGGTCATAAGTAGCTGACGCATCTGATATCCCCGATGATCTTCATATCCTCGTTGGTGTAATAGTCAATGACCAGCCCGCAGCCGCAGATGGAAATCTGTCCGGTTTTCGCCTGCAGGATAATGGACTGGGGCGTATATTCAATGATTCCTTTATAATTTTCCACCCAGAGTTCATGACTGCCCGTCATGGTCAGAATGGAGGCGCCCAGAAGCATATCCTTGGGAAGCTTCAGGGACTCCGCCAGCTGTTCTTTCCTTCCGAATACGGGCCGCTGATCCGCGCTCTCTCTTCTCTTTTTTCTTCCAATTCTGCTCATGCTTCAGTATATGACCGTCACGGCATGGCCCATACCCTTTTCCTCGAAATGCCCCTTCCGCTGTCTTCTCTGGCTCTTCATCTCAACCGTTTGCTGAAATACAGATTCAGATCGTCGTCATTGCATACCTGCCCGTATGCCTCTGCGGGAGCGTTTTGATACCAGACGCCGGAGCCGTCCGGAAGATAGCCGCGCTTACAGTACATCCGCTGGGCGCTTCCATAGCCGTCATGCAGACCGACCGCCAGATAGACCGTATCCGCGAATGTCCCGGCGATTTTTTCCGCACAGTCCATGAGAGCGGTGCCGATCCCCCGGCGGCGGTATTTTTCCAGCACGCCGAAATCCACAATCTCGCACCAGCCGCTGCCGCCGAAGGGGCCCCAGAGGGCGTTTGGATACACATTGATATAGCCTGCCGTGTTCCCCTCATATTCCGCCACCATGCTGATCGACTTATGCGCCGCATGATCCGCAATCCTTTTGTAATATTTATCCTCCTTCTGATTCTCCCATCCCTGGGCCACTTCCTCCGCACAGATCACCTGAGGGTCCGGCTCTCTGATGGCACGGATCCGGATCTTTCCCCATTCATAATATACCGCTCCTTCCTGCCAGAAATCCGGACTTCCCTCCGCCGGTGTCTCTCCGGCCTGCGGCATACTGCCCGCATCTGTCTCTCTCACCGGAGCGGTCAGCTCGATATGGTTTCCTTCGCTGTCCACGAATTCCGCAACCCAGTTGCTTCCGATTCTGGTAAGAGGAAAACAGACGGGAAGGCCGGAAAGCTTCTGCCGCAGCGTCTCAAGATCCTCCACCTCGATGCTGGGCAGGCAGTTGCTGCCAAACGTATGCGCCTCTCCTGCCTTCTGAAAGGCAAACAGCCCGAGACGAAAGCCGTCCGCCTCAAATACGCTGTACACCTCATCCCTTTTCAGAACCGACCTTTCCAGAAATTTTTCATAAAAGTCAATCGCCCTGTCCATATCCGTCACACACAGATACAGGGATCTGATCCGAACATTCATTTTTTCCTCCATTTCCAAACATAATATTGCGGGACGGCCGTTCACCTGCGTTCCATGGCGGCCGTCATCCCCCTGATCGCATCCCGCGAAATCGCCGTGCTGCCGAACGGCCGCATGGCAAGCGCCATGAGCTTCATCGGATTATCGTCCGCTGCGGTGCGGTTGGAAGCGATTTTTCCACACTTCACACATCTATGGATGATGGCCCATTCCCCGTTTTTCCTGACCCATACGCCGATGGGTTCCATGCGGCCGTGGCAGCTGGATTCCCGGTCACCCGGCTCCTCATCCAGATGGACGCTGTACAGACAGTTGGGGCAGTGGTTTCTGTGGTCGCTCCCGGCTCCTGCCGAAACCACCGGCCAGCCGCAGACCCTGCAGGTAAAGGAATCCGTGCAGGGATGCGTTCTGAAGTATTTTTTGTCATATTTTCGTTTCTTATTTTCTCTGTTCATTCTGATGTCCTCCTGTCGTACTTTTCTCAAGCTCTCCGCTGCCTCCCATAATTCTGGTCAGTTCTTCCAGCTTTTCAATGGGAAATGGCGGGAATGACAGCGGCTTTGACGCGACTGATAAAAGCTTGATACGGTTGTCGTCGTCAGCGACGGCGGAAGCCGTCATTTTTCCGCACAGGCGGCATCGCTGAATGATTTCCCAGCAGTCGTCCTCCTTAATCCAGACGCTCACCGGTTCCAGGGTTCCGCCGCATTCCCCGTATCCGACGTCTTCCCTGTGAATTCCACACAGGCAGTTAGGGCAGTGATCCCTTCCGCCGCTTTCCCCCATGGAGGTCCAGCCGCAGTTTGGGCACCGATCGATTTCTTTCTCACGTTCCATAATAATAATCCTTGTAAAGTCTTTTCTGATCTGATTGTCATTTTCTTTTCTCCTTTTTCTTTTGACAGACAATAAAAAAGTGTGTGCCATGATGCGATCCGCATCATGCGCACCACTCGCGCCGAGCGCGATTGCCGTCAGGCAATAGTTTCCTTTCGCGCGAGTGCGCATCCTTCGCGGAGCGTTTTTGGTACACAGGAAAGAAGCTTTTCTGTGTACCAAAAAACGGACAACCCGCCTCACTGAGTTATCCGTCTGCCTGTTTGCCGGTAATCCTGCTTTCCGACACAGGAAAGCTGCCCTTCGCCGCTTTCCAGGAAAAAATGCTCTGAAAACAACAGATGACGTGCAAAGCACGCCATCCGTTCCGTATCAAAGGAGACCGGATGAAGCTGTCCGCAAACAGGTACGACAAAAAAACTCATCACACAGACGTGGGTGAGGAAAATTTTTATTGTCCATCTATCAGCGAACAGTCGACATCAAGCCACCTCCCTTTCTTTAAACTTCTGATATCATATCATAAAGCGGCCCATGATGCAAGTCCCGGATAAGGTACGGCTTAAGATGCGGTAAAACCGTTCCCTGTCAACGCCTCTTGCGATCTCCACATTTCCGTCCGCAGAGGGAAAAAAGGCTGTGCCGCCCATATTGCTTTCCTGTTCTGTCTCCACCTGCACCTTCCCCCGTTCAAACCGGCAGATGTCCGGGTAAAACACAGAAACAGCCGCCAGCGGATCATGCAGCGTCAGCTTCCCGGAACTTTCCAGCCAGGCATTTCCAAAGGAAAAAACCGCTTTCATCAGCTCACTGTCTGCCCGGAATAAAACCTTCGCCTGCCCGGATTCTATCGTAAGCCCGTCCGTGACCTCCAGAGGGACGACACGGTGTACCGCGGTGCGCGCAGAAAACACGATTCCGGATGCCGCAGGATCGGCCCAGGAATTCCAGTTATAATAAGGGTCCGGCAGCGGTTCTGCGCCGAAATAGCCGTTCATGACATACAGCCCCTTCAGCAGTCCGGCCGCATCGGGATACGAAGTGAAAAGGGTAGCGATATTTGTCATATTGCCAATCCCGATCAAGATCAGCTCATGGGGATTTTCCTTTATTTTCCGATACAGAAAAGCAGGGGCATCCGCCTTTTCATAGGTATCATGCGGCCAGAATTTCAACGCATCAGCGCCGTCCGGCGTAGGATACAGCGGAATGGGCTGCATGGTGGTATCCAGCCCTGCCACGATCGGAACCCGTTTTCCCGCAGCCCGGCAAATTGCGTCCGCCACCGCCGCACGTTTTTCCGGTTCGCCGCAGACTGTCGTGATCCCAACCAGCTCGCATTGCGGTTCTTTCAGCAGGTAGGCGAGACAGATCGCGTCGTCAATATCTCCCCCAATGTCCGTATCCAGCAATATCTTTTCCATGAAATCCCCCTATTTATGATACGGCTCCCCACTCGTGATGCGCTGCGCCCGGTAAATCTGCTCCAGAAGGATCACCCGCATGAGCTGATGGGGAAAGGTCATGTCGGAAAAGCTGAGTTTCAGATCGGCGCCGTTCAGAAGCTCCTGATCCAGGCCGAGAGAGCCTCCGATCAGAAACTGAACATGACTAACCCCGGAAACGCCCAGCTGTTCCAGCCGTGCAGCAAAACGGACAGAATCCATCTTCTGCCCGTCAATGGCAAGCGCCACATGAAAAGCGTCCTTTGCCAGAACTTTTTTCAGCCGCTCCCCTTCCTTTTTCAGAATCTGAAGCCGCTGTGCCTCACTGGGCTCATCCGGCGTCTTCTCATCCGCCACTTCCAGAATTTCCAGCTTTCCATAGCGGGACAGCCGTTTTGCGTATTCCGCGACCGCATCCCGGTAAAAACTCTCCTTGATTTTCCCAACACATAAAATGGAAAACTTCATACTTCCTCCGGCGCGTCAAAATACTCCGTGTAAATCTCATCCACAAAGCCTTCCAGCCAGCCCTCATCCAGGTTTTCAAAATTCCGGACAATCAGGCTGTGGATCCGCTCCGTCCGTTTAAAATAGCGTTCCTCCTCGGATTCCGGAAGCTCCTCGATAGAAGCGTCAATTTCCTCTGCCAGAAGATGATCCCGGCACCAGGCAAGCAGCTCCTCTCTCAGTCCGGCTTCCTTCTTTGCCTTTCCTCCCAGCTGGCGGGAGGTTTTCAGAGAGGAAATGCCGGAAAGAAGGAACGCCAGAAACAGAACGCCCATCACCAGGCCGGAAAGGACTCCGGAAAATCCGGAAAGACGCACAGGCAGAAAGCCCGCGATGGCGAGCGCCAGAAGGATCAGGCCGGCCGCTCCCACAAGGATCAGCATCCAGGCTCCGGAGCGGAAGCTTTCCGCCTTCTGGGAAGCGTTTTCATAGACGGCAGAGCCGGAAAGGCCCTTTGTCTCCATCCGGTCCATCCCTTCCTGCTGCCCGGATTCCGGCTCTGTTTCGTAAGCTTCCGTCATTTCCTCCGGCGACGCCTCCATTCCTTCTTCCCGCTCCTGCGGATGTTCCCTGGCCCACTCCTTCAGGAAAACGGCCTTGTACCGTTCGGCCCTTGTAAGCTCCTTTTCCTCCACTGTGACCAGCTTTTCCTCAGGAAGCTCCGTTTCCTCCAGCCTGACGCCCGCGACTCCGTTCACAGTGAGGAAACGCACCAGCTCCTGCATTTTATCCTGCGCGCCCTGCTCCAGGCCGGCGCGGGGAAACTCCTCCGGAGAGTCCACCAGCGCACAGCCGCAGTCCGCGCACACGGTCATCCCTTCCACATATTCATTTCTGCATTTGGGACACCAGGGCATAAGTCTCCTCCATTCCGCAGTTATTCTTCCGAATCCACGTAATCAAAACAGGTGCGGTCACAGGTGACGGTTTTGATATAGGACGCCGCCTTCACATGCTCCGGATGCACCTGGTAGGCCGCCAGATCGTCCAGCGTTTCAAACCGGGAAATCAGGGCGATATCCCGGTTGCTGGATGCCAGCTCATTGGTATAAACCTGAAGGCTGAATACGCCCTTCGCCTCTTCTGCCACGTGCAGGAGCATCCGGCGGATTTTCCTGCCGGCCTCCATGCGTTCCTCTTCTGTAAGCTCCGGATTAAAATTCCACATTACAATATGATTAACCATTGTCTCCTCCATGCTGCCTTAAATGTCGTTATCCGGAAAAATTTTATCTGGACAGATATTCGTCAATTCCCTTCGCGCCGGCCTTTCCGGCTCCCATCGCCAGAATTACCGTTGCAGCTCCCGTCACGGCGTCTCCACCCGCATATACGCCTTCCTTCGAGGTTTTTCCATACTCCTCGTCGGCAACGATACATTTTCTTCTGTTGACCTCAAGCCCCTTGGTCGTGGAAGAGATCAGCGGGTTCGGGGAGGTTCCCAGGGACATGATGACCGTGTCGCAGTCGATGACAAACTCGGAACCGGGGATCTCAACTGGGCGTCTTCTGCCGGAGGCATCGGGCTCGCCCAGCTCCATCCGGATGCACTTCATCCCGCATACCCAGTTGTTTTCATCCTCCAGGATCTCCACCGGATTGGTCAGCAGATCAAAGATGATGCCTTCCTCCTTTGCATGATGCACTTCCTCCACACGGGCGGGAAGCTCCTCCTCGCTTCTTCTGTATACAATATGCACCTCAGCGCCCAGACGCAGAGCCGTTCTTGCGGCGTCCATGGCCACGTTTCCGCCGCCGACCACAGCGACCTTCTTACCGCGCATGATGGGGGTATCGGAATCCTCGCGGAAGGCCTTCATCAGGTTGCTTCTGGTCAGATATTCGTTGGCGGAAAATACGCCGTTGGCATTCTCACCGGGGATTCCCATGAACTTGGGAAGTCCCGCGCCGGAGCCGATGAATACGGCGGAAAAGCCTTCCTCATTCAGGAGTTCGTCGATGGTGACGGATTTGCCCACGATCACATTGGTCTCGATCTTCACGCCAAGAGACTTCACGTTTTCAATTTCCTTCTTCACAACGGCTTCCTTGGGAAGACGGAATTCCGGAATACCGTAAACCAGAACGCCGCCGGGCTCATGAAGGGCCTCAAAAATGGTCACGTCGTAGCCCATCTTCGCCAGATCTCCCGCGCAGGTAAGGCCTGCAGGGCCGGAACCGATCACGGCTACCTTCTTGCCTTTCTTTTCCGCAGCGCCTTCCGGCTTGATGCCGTTCTCTCTGGCCCAGTCAGCCACAAAGCGCTCCAGCTTTCCGATGGAAATGGGCTCGCCCTTGATGCCTCTGATACATTTTCCTTCGCACTGGCTCTCCTGCGGGCAGACGCGGCCGCAGACAGCCGGAAGGGCGGAGGAAGCGCTGATCACCTGATAGGCGGCCTCCATATCCCCTTCCTTCACCTTCTCGATGAAGCCGGGAATGTTGATGGATACGGGACAGCCCTTCACACACTGTGCGTTTTTGCAGTTAATGCATCTGGAAGCCTCTTCCATCGCTTCTTCTCTGTTATATCCCAGGCAGACCTCCTCAAAATTGGCCGCTCTGACCTTAGCATCCTGTTCCCTGACGGGTACCTTTTTTAATACGTCCATAATAACCTCCATTCCGAATAACAAGCCTGATTTCCGATCAGTCCGCGCAGTTTCCGCAGCCGCCGTGATGAGTCGCGCCTTCCTTTGCCTTCAGGTAAGCCCTTCCCTCCTGTGTCTTATAGATCTGCTGGCGCTTCATCGCCTCGTCAAAATTCACTTTATGTCCGTCAAATTCCGGCCCGTCCACGCAGGCGAATTTCACCTCGTCACCCACCGTCACACGGCAGGCTCCGCACATGCCAGTTCCATCCACCATGATGGGATTCAGGCTGACTACAGTGGGGATATTCAGCTCTTTGGTGAGCTTACAGACGAATTTCATCATGATCATCGGTCCGATGGCGATGCAGACATCGTAACTCTTTCCTTCCTTCTCCACCAGATCCTGGATGGTCTGAGTCACCATTCCGCTTCTTCCATAGGAGCCGTCATCGGTGGTGATGTACAGGTTTCCGGCCACCGCCTTCATTTCTTCTTCCATGAGGATCAGGTCCTTTGTCTTCGCTCCCACAATGACGTCTGCGGCCACGCCGTGTTCATGCAGCCATTTTACCTGCGGATAAACGGGAGCGGTTCCCACGCCGCCTGCCACAAACAGGATTTTCTTTTTGGAGAGGCTTTCCATATCCTCCTCCACCAGCTCGGATGGACGTCCCAGAGGACCGACCACATCGTGGAAGGCATCCCCTGTCTTCAGTTCCGACATCATCAGCGTACCCGCGCCGACGATCTGGAACACGATGGTAATCGTTCCGGCTTCTCTGTCATAATCACAGATCGTCAGCGGGATTCTCTCGCTGTCCGCATCCTTTCTGACGATCACGAACTGTCCCGGTTCGCAGGATTTTGCAACCCGCTTCGCTTCCACAACCATTTCAAAAATGTTTGCGGTCAGTTCCTTTGCCTGTAAAATCTGATACATGTTTTCCTCCATTCTGACATCCGTATGTCTGCATGTTTCACTCCGGCGTTTCTCCGGAATCTATTTTGGGAAATCTAGTCCTGAGAATAAATTTCCTCCAGCGTCAGGCTGCTCCAGGGGTCTTGCACGGCTTCTTTCGTCTCCGCCCCGGCTTCCTCCTGTTCCTCTCCGGCCTCCGCTTCCCTGCCCGTAACGGCCGGTTCTGCCTCAGCCTGCACAGTCTGTAACGCCTTATAGCACGTTCCGTTCATGATGTCGACCACATAATCCGTGCCGGTCGCCGCACTGTTTCCGGCATCGTCCTCATAATATTCCCGGTACAGATAATAATCTACACCGTCTATGGTCACAGCACATCGATAGTTATACACATAATGCCCGGTCCCTGTTTCCACCGTGCCGTCCATATCCTGAATTACATCTGCTGCCATCAGCTCGATCAGAAGCCTGTTTCTTGCCGCCTCAATGCTCAGCGAGGCGTGCAGATTCAGAGAATAGGTCACCTGCGTTTCTTCTCCGGCAGCCCCTGCCAGACTGTAACAGATAAAGCGGAACTTCGTTACGCCCACGGGCATGGGAAAGGGTCCCGTATATTCCGTTTTATCCTGGGTCGGCGTCGTTCCATCCGTTGTATAGTAGATTTTGCAGTTTTCCCCACCGATCACAGTGATCAGAGTCGGCCGGGAATAGCTTCCCTCCTCCGGCGAAACCTGCGGCGCTTCCGGAACGGTCACATCCACGTAATAATTTCCCTCCGCTTCCTCGCTGGAGACGCCATACTGGTTCACAAACACCGCCCGGATCCGGTAGGCCCCCGACTCCAGAAAAATGGGAGACGCATACGTCAGACTGTTCTCATCCGGCTCGCTTCCGTCCAGGGTATAATAGATGGTCCCGCTGGTATTCGCGCTCAGGCGCAGGGAAAGGGCTTTGTCATAAATTCCGCTCTCATAGGAGAACTCCGGAGGCTTGGCCACATAGGCCGGATAACTGCTGACGATCTGTTCATCCGGACAGGAGAGAAGGAGTTCATTGATCTTTTCATATTCTCCATCCTCTTCATAGATGGCCACCAGCGCCCGATAGGCCTGCTCATTTGAAGCATCCAGCTCCAGAATTCTGAAACAGACATCCTCTGTTTCCTCCCTCAGACCTGTCTGTGCCAGACAGACCGCATAAGCGGCCAGATACTCCGACTCATCAGGGGCCAGACGTACGGCCCGTTCCGCATAAGCGCAGGCCATGTCAAAAGCGCCTGCCTGTATGTACCGCATCGCCCGTTGATACTGATAATCCGCATTTTGAAAACGCAGTCCCACTATTGCCGCAAAAATACATACAATCAGCAGGATTGCGCCGCTCACAGCCAAAAAAAACCTTCTTTTTCTGCTGAAACGCTTTTTTGCAGGATTCAGTCCGGGTATCTCTCTGCCTTCCCCGCGGTTTTCCATATTTACTTTTGTCTGTCTGACGTTGGAAGCATTTTCGAAGCCGGTCACAATTCCGTCGATTTCCGGTTCAAAATCCTGTACGATCCGGATTTCCTCGCCGCAGTGCTCACAGAACAGCATCCCATCCTTCATCTCGCTCCCGCATCTGGGACATTTCATAGGCTACCTTCCTGTCAGGATTCTTTCACACTGCCCGTCTGCATCCGCGCTGCCTGCAGACAGTTTTTCATCAGCATGGCGATCGTCATGGGGCCGACACCGCCGGGTACGGGAGTGATTGCGCCAGCAATCCGGGAAACCTCTTCATAATCCACGTCTCCACAGAGTTTATTGTTCTCATCCCGGTCCATTCCCACGTCAATAACAGCTGCCCCCGGTTTGACGTATTCGGCCGTGATCATCTTCGCCTTTCCGATTGCCACGACCAGAATATCCGCCCGTCTGGCAACAGCCTTCAGGTCTGCGGTCCGGGAATGGGCAACCGTCACCGTTCCGTTTTCCTTAAGAAGCAGCAACGCCATGGGCTTTCCCACTATATTGCTTCTTCCGATCATTACGCATTCCTTTCCGGCGATTTCAATGCCGGAACGCTTCAGTAGTTCAATGATACCCGCCGGCGTACAGGGAACAAATCCCGGCTTTCCGATACACAGAGCTCCCACGTTCTGCGGATGAAAACCATCCACATCCTTTTCAGGAGAAATGGCGCCGATGACGGCGTCCTCATTCATATGGGAAGGAAGCGGAAGCTGTACCAGAATTCCGTTCACATCCGCCCTGCCGTTCAGTTCAGCGATCAGTGAAAGCAGTTCTTCCTGGCTGGCGTTTTCCGGAAGGTTATAGGACAGGGAACGGATACCCGTATATGCGCATGCCTTCTTTTTATTGTTTACATAAACCGTTGAGGCGGGATTGCTGCCCACCTGAACCACGGCAAGCGTTACCGTAATTCCCTGTCCGGACAGGCCTTCCACCTCCCGCTTCACTTCATCCTTAATTGCCTGGGAAATTGCCTTCCCGTCAATGATCTGTGCCATCTTATCCTCCCTGTCGATCCGTCCTGCTTTTTCAGAACAGTCCTGTAATCTGTCCGTCTTCATTTACATCAATGCCAAACGCGGCAGGCTTTTTGGGAAGGCCGGGCATGGTCATGACCGCTCCGGTCAGAACCACAACAAAGCCTGCCCCTGCGGACACGTAAGCTTCCCTGACGCTGATTTCAAAATGCTCCGGTCTTCCCAGCAGAGCGGGGTTGTCCGACAGGGAATACTGGGTCTTCGCCATGCAGACAGGAAGATTGGAAAATCCAAGCTCGGCAAGGCGGGCAAGCTGCTTCTTCGCAGCCGGAGAATAAACCACCCCGTCCGCACCGTAAATTTCCTTCGCTACCGTTTCAATTTTTTCCGGCAGGCTCAGGCTGTCCTCATAGAGCACATGGAAATGGCTTTCCTTCTTTTCCAAAGTTTCCAGCACCTTTTCTGCCAGAGCGATACCGCCCTCTCCGCCCTTCTCCCATACCTGGGAAATGGCGAACTCACAGCCACGCTCCTCGCAGAACTGCTTCACATAGGAGATTTCCGCTTCCGTATCGGTCAGGAAGGAGTTGAGGGTAACAACCACCGGAACGCCGTATTTCTGAAGGTTTTCAATATGCTTTTCCAGATTGACGATTCCCCTGGCAAGCGCTTCCAGATTTTCCGCCGCCAGATCTGTCTTCGCAACGCCACCGTTGTATTTCAGGGCGCGCACTGTCGCCACGAGGACCACCGCATCCGGCTTCAGGCCGGCCATCCGGCATTTGATGTCAAAGAACTTCTCCGCGCCCAGATCCGCGCCGAAGCCCGCCTCCGTAATCACATAATCCGCCAGCTTCATGGCCGTCTTCGTCGCTCTCACGGAATTGCAGCCATGCGCGATGTTGGCGAAGGGACCTCCATGCACCAGCGCGGGCGTATGCTCCAGCGTCTGGATCAGGTTGGGTTTGATGGCATCCTTCAGAAGCGCAGCCATGGAACCCACCGCCCCGATGTCCTCCGCAGTCACCGGCCTTCCGTCAAAAGTATAGGCAACCACCATGCGGGCGAGCCGTCTCTTCAGGTCTGCCATGTCTTCCGCAAGGCAGAGAACCGCCATGATTTCCGTCGCCACAGTGATGACAAAATGATCCTCCCGCACCGTGCCGTCCGCCTTGCTTCCAAGACCCACAACGATGTTCCGAAGCACCCTGTCATTCATATCCAGGCAGCGCTTCCACACCACCTGTCTGGTATCGATTCCCAGCTCATTTCCCTGTTGAATATGATTATCAAGAAGCGCTGCGCAGAGATTATTGGCGGAGGTAATGGCATGAAAATCCCCGGTAAAATGCAGATTCAGATCCTCCATGGGAACCACCTGTGCATAGCCGCCGCCGGCCGCACCGCCCTTGATGCCAAAGCAGGGCCCAAGGGAAGGCTCTCTGAGGGCGATGACCGCCTTTTTCCCAAGCTTTCCGAACGCCTCTCCCAGACCGACGCTGGTGGTGGTCTTTCCCTCTCCCGCCGGAGTGGGATTGATCGCCGTAACCAGAATCAGCTTTCCGTCCGGGCGGTCCTGGACGGACGACATGAATTCCTCGGAAAGCTTCGCCTTGTACTTTCCGTAAAGCTCCAGATCATCCGCACCGATTTCCAGCTTCTCCGCCACCCTTTCAATCGGCTCCATGACTGCTTCCTGCGCGATTTCAATATCTGTTTTCATTTGTAAACCTCCTTGCCCGTCACAGGGTTTCTTCTATGTACTGTTCGAACTGTTCCTCACTCATCAGAATCTTTCTCGGCTTCGTGCCTTCCTCCTCGCCCACAACGCCCGCGTCCGCCAGCTGGTCCATGATGCGGGCCGCCCGGTTGAAGCCTATCTTGAACATCCTCTGAAGCATGCCGATGGACGCCTTATCCTTATCAATGATGAAACGTCCCGCCTGTTCAAAATAGGGATCCCTCTCGCTTCCGCCTCCTCCGGAAGAAGACGAAGTGGAGCTTTCCATGCTCTTCACCTTTTCCAGAATCCCTTCGTCATACACATTTCCGATCGCCTGGTTTTTCAGGAAATCCACCACATCGGAAACCTCGGAATCGGAAACAAAGGCGCCCTGTACACGGGCGGGCTTGGGATAGCCCTGCGGATAGAAAAGCATGTCGCCCTTACCGAGCAGCTTCTCCGCGCCGTTCATGTCCAGAATGGTGCGGGAATCCACGCCGCTGGATACGGCAAACGCGGCCCGGCTCGGCATATTCGCCTTGATCAGGCCGGTAATGACGTCCACGGAAGGACGCTGGGTGGCGATGATCAGATGAATGCCCGCCGCTCTGGCCAGCTGGGCCAGACGGCAGATGGATTCCTCCACCTCGCCGGGCGCCACCATCATCAGGTCCGCCAGCTCGTCCACGATAATGACGATCTGAGGCAGGCGCTCCGGCGCATCCGGATTTCCCTTTTTCTTCTGCTCCTCCACCTTTTTATTGTAGCCCTTCAGATCGCGCACATTCCAGTCCGCAAATTTCTGGTACCGGCTCTCCATCTCCGCAACGCCCCAGTGCAGCGCGCTGGATGCCTGCTTCGGGTCCGTCACCACCGGAATCAGCAGGTGGGGAATGCCGTTATATACGCTCAGCTCCACCACCTTCGGATCCACCAGAATCAACTTCACCTCGTCCGGTTTTGCCTTATAAAGAATGCTCATGATCAGCGTATTGATGCAGACCGATTTTCCGGAACCCGTGGATCCCGCAATCAGCATGTGGGGCATTTTGGCGATGTCGGAAACCACCACCTTGCCGGCGATGTCCTTACCCACCGCAAAGGCAAGCTTTGACGGGAATTCCCGGAAGGCTTTGCTCTCCAGAAGCTCCCGGAGACTGACGACCGTGTTCTCCCTGTTGGGCACCTCGATGCCGATGGCCGCCTTTCCCGGAATAGGCGCTTCGATTCGGATGTCAGTGGCTGCCAGATTCAGCTTGATGTCGTCGGAAAGCCCGACGATCTTGCTCACCTTCACGCCCTGTTCCGGCTGCAGTTCATAGCGGGTTACGGCCGGTCCCTGGCTGATATCCGTGATCGTCACCTTCACGCCGAAGGTTGCCAGGGTCTGCTGCAGCTTTGCCGCCGTGTTTTTAAGCTCCCTGGCCGCATCCTGCCCGTTCTTGTTCTCCGCCCGCTTTAACAGGGACAGAGGCGGGAACTGATAAGGCCTCGGTGGCGTTTTGGGCCGTGGCGGGGATGCCTTCGGCTCGGCCTTTGCCGCCGTGCTGCCGCCGGAACCGGTTGCTGCTGCCACAGGCCTTGCAGTGGGTGCAGCGACAGGTTTGGGCAGCGCTTTCTCCACCTCGGGAGCAGGAGGCTGTTCGTCCGCAAACCGGATTCCTGAAAATGCAGCCTCCGGTTCCCCGCTTTCCGCTTCCTCGCTTTCGATCTCTTCCTCCTCCGGAATTTCTCCGGCGCTGTATTCGAAGATTTCCTGGATTTCCGGTTCTGTATGCTCTCCGGCATCCGCTTTTTCATCCTCAAAAGCCGCCGGTTCTTCCTGCATCCACAGTTCTTCCCGGGTTTCCTGCGTATCCGCTGTCAGAGAAACGGGTTCCAGCGTTATGTGGAGCGGCTCCATCATTCGCATGTCCCGGAATACATCCGCGTTCCGATAGGTTTTCGCCAGAGGATCCGCCGACGGCGCCTTTTGCTCCCTGTCCACGGAAGCTTCCGCCTTTTCTCCTTCTTTTCCGACTGGTGAAAGAGTTTCCTGTGCAGCCCGGAACGGGACCTCGTCTCTTTCTTCCTCCTCTTCCGTCGTCGCAGAATGAATGCGGATTCTTTCCAGATCAATCAGATGATCCGTCTGAGAAGAGTCCGGATTTATGCCGCCTTTTCTTTTCACGGAAGACGTTTCTCTGATCTCCCGCATGCTGGCAAAAGTTCCTGGAGTGCCGGCGGAAACCCGCGGCGAATTTTCCGCTCCGGCCGCTCTCGTTTCTTCCGCGAGCGTAGGATTCGGCATCACGCCGAACACCTTTTTGTCCATACGGAGGATTTTCTCCGCATCCCGGCGCGCTTCCTCCTCTTCCCGTTCTTTCGCCTCCTGCGCACGGCGGCTTTCCTGCTCCTGACGCCTCTGTCTTGCCCGCTCCTTCCGGGCGATGGCATCCTCTCTTGCGGATTCATAAACCCTGCGGCTTCCTGTTTTCACCCCGCCCACAAAAGATTTTTCCGTCACAATCACCAGGCAGATGATGGCAAGCACGATCACCAGAAGCACGGCACCGACCATTCCCAGGAAATGCTCCAGCAGCCAGGCTACGGAACCGGACAGAACGCCGCCCCCCGTCTTCGTTTCCGCGCCTGCCGTATAAAGGGCCACAACGGAGTAGCTTTCCAGGGAAGCCGCCTCTCCCCCGATCATTTCCAGTACAACGCCGATCAGGATAAAAAGCACAACTCCCGCCGCGATCTTCAAAGCGGCGAAAAAATTGCCCCGGTTGGAAAGGCCAAAGGCCAATCCCACAAAAACAAGCACGGGGACCGCATAGGCCACCATGCCGAATAATCCGAACATCACGCTGCTCACGGCGTTCCCGACCGGACCGATCACGCCGAAATTACACAAAAAGAGCAGGACGCAGAGCGCAAATACCGCAATCAGAAGGATCTCATTTGCGATTGCGCGCTCCTCCTGTTTTCTGCCCTTTGTCTGGTTTCCTTTACCGCCTGACTTTGTTCTGGAGCTGCTTCTCGTTCTGGAAGAAGATGTACTTTTTTTCTTTGTGCCTGATCTTGTGCCCGACCTGCTTCCTGAAGTTGATGCCATTCTACTACCGCCTCCGTAATCTGTATGACCACAGACTGAATCGAAGTTAGTATACCACGAAAACGGAAAGTTGTCATCCTTCTATTTCCCAGGATGGATCCCGTCCGGACCCTTACGCCGGAATCTATTATATCCTGCCCATCTCATGCAGCTTCGCAATGGCATCCTTAATTCCGCCCACCTCATTGATCAGCCCGGCTTCCACCGCCTGTCTGCCCACAAGGATGGTTCCCAGATCCTTGGTGAGCATTCCGGTCTCCATCATCATCTCTTCCATCCTGCTTCTGGACAGGGAGCAGTGAGCGCAGACGAATCCGGTGATCCGGTCCTGGATCTGCTTGAAATAGTCAAAGGTCTGCGGCGCACCGATCACGGTGCCGCTCATCCGGACCGGATGAATGACCATGGTCCCGGACGGGACAATAAAAGAATAATCGGCGCTCACAGCGATGGGAACGCCGATGGAATGGCCGCCCCCCAGAACCAGGGAAACCGTGGGCTTGCTCAGGGACGCGATCATTTCCGCAATGGCGAGTCCCGCCTCCACGTCTCCGCCCATGGTGTTCAGCAGAATGAGCAGGCCTTCGATCCGGCTGCTGTCCTCAATCGCCGCAAGCTGGGGAAGGATGTGTTCGTATTTGGTGGTCTTTGCGGAACTGCTCAGGTTGTCATGTCCTTCGATCTCCCCGATGATGCTGATCATATGGATCGCCCGTTCCTCTTCACCATGCCGCTCCAGCGTGAGCTGACCCGTCTGCTCGATCCGTTCGTCCCTCTGGCGTTCCCGTTCCTGCTTGCTGTCCGCTTCCTCCTCCTTTGCCTTCACATTCTCCTTCTCCGCCTGTTCCACGGTCTCCGCCAGGTGTTTCATCCCCGGCCTTCTTCCATAATAATCTGCCGTATCAATCCATATTCCCATAATCTGGCCTCTCCTTGTCTTTTCCTTCCGCTCTCCGGTCAAACGCCCGTGCGGGTCAGAATCCTCTTTTCTTTATTCTTTCAAAGAGAAGCCATTTTATTCACTGATAATCGAAATCGTCTCCCTCTTCCACCCGGTCGATGTCAAAAAACATCCTGTCTTCGCCCGGTTCAAAGGCATAATCCATTTCCCTGCGCTCATGCTTTTTCGGCCCGGGAAGCGGATTGGGAATGGGTTCTCCCGGAAGCGGCCTTCGTTCTGTGGAAATCCTTTCTTCGATCCCTCCATTTTCCCCGGGAACTGCCGTGGCAGGAACCGCGGATGCAGAAACCGCTGATGCGGAAACGCCCGCCTCTCTGCGTCCCTTCCGTTTCACCTCCCGGAAAAAGGCGCCATGGAGGCCCATTCCGGCCATGATCAGCCAGAACAGAAGCGCCACCGCACATTCCGCCCCGCCGCTTTGCGCAAAAACGCACCGGAACGTGGAAAGCAGGAAGGGCAGCAGCCACACGCTGCCCACGTTCCTCTGCTGGTCAAAGAAAGCAAAAATATATAAAATACAAAGGCAGATCACGGGAATCATCCAGAAAATGCCCGTCTCTGCAGAAAGCTGTCCGAACGAGCCTGCCAAAAGGCCATATCGGTCCATCAACGCTTCCAGAGGCCCCGCTCCGGAAATCCATACCTGCAGCGCCAGAACGGCTGCATAGCCCAGGACAGCTGATAAAACCAGGACAGCGATCCCCGCCGCTCTTTTCTTTCCGCCCGCCTTTCTCACGCTGCGGACGCCCTGCTGCGTTCTGTCTGCCGGAAGAACGAAAATG
>UQVK01000007.1 GCA_900544445.1 uncultured Lachnospiraceae bacterium | reverse complement strand
GAAAACGGTTTTACGCCCTGCCGGGCGTTTTCCTTTTCACGAAAAAAAACGCCTGACAGCGCTTTTCTTCTGAAAAACACCGTCAGGCGTTTCAATTTTTTTATCCTTCAATGGAGATGTACTTATTTTCTTCCACTTCCGGAGTTTCCTCCTTCTTCGGAATGGTCAGCTTCAGAATGCCATGTTTGAAGCTTGCCTTAATATCGGACTGTTCCAGCTTCTCGCCCACATAGAAGGTTCTGCGGCAGGAACCGCTGAAGCGTTCTCTGCGGATATATCTGCCCTCTTTGTCTTCATCCTTATCCAGCCCCTTCTCGGCGCTGATGGTCAGATATCCGTTTTCCAGCTCTATTTTAATCTGATCCTTCCTGAAGCCAGGCAGATCTACGTCCACTTCATAGCCGTCCTTCTTCTCCCTCACATCCGTCTTCATGATACGGGCCGCATTCTTTCCGAACACAGGGTTCTTTCTTCCGTACAGCTCTTTATCCAGTTTCTTCTCAAATCTGTCGTCAAAAGGGAAATCCATCCAATCATCAAATAAATCTTCACCAAAAATGCTGGGCAGTAACATAGGTCATTCCTCCAATCCATCTATTATCTGAAGCCGCTGTTTTTTCTTACCCTTCAATGGAAATGTATTTATTTTCCTCCACTGCGGGCTTTTCTTCCTTCTTCGGAACCGTTACCTTCAGGATGCCATTTTCAAATTTTGCTTTGATGTCCTCCTGTTTCACATCCCCGCCCACATAGAAGCTTCTGCTGCAGGAGCCGGAATAACGTTCCCGTCTGATGTATCTGCCATCGTTGTCCTTTTCATCATTGTTTTTATGGGACGAAGCGCTGATGGTAAGATAACCGTTCTTCAGTTCCGCCTTGATATCTCCCTTGTCAAATCCGGGCATATCCATATCCAGCTCGTAGCTGTTATCGGTTTCCTTCACATCCGTCTTCATCAGGCTCGTGGAACGGCTTCCTCTGAACGGAAAATCCATCATCCAGTCATCAAATAAATCTTCACCAAAAATGCTGGGCAGTAACATAAGTCATCTCTCCTTTTTATATGAATCTGTTGTTGTTTGTTTTTCCGAAACTCCGGAATCGGTATGAATCTGTGGAACCTTTTCGGTTTCTTCTCTTCTGTACCCCTTTCCTTTGTTCTAGTTGTAATATAACACCTATTATTAACACTGTCAAGGGCTGAGTGCTAATTATTTTGTGAAAAAAGTGTGAAAAGTCTAACCGCCACAAAATATATTGATCTGGCAGCAGAAGGGGATCGTAATTTATGAGAAAATATGAAAATTTTTGTCATGCCCTGGAAAATGATGAAAGAGATTCTGGAACTTCATGGTTTTACGGAAGGGGCTACAGGTTCTCCTGAAATTATCTTAAAAACAGCATACCAGGCAGGAATGATAAAAGATGAAGAACTCTGGATTCATGCATTACAGGAACGCAATAACTTTACCCATTCCTATAACCATGAAATTGCCCTGAGCATAGTTCGGACGACAAAAGAACAGTTTTATCAGATGTTCTGTGATTTGAAAAAAGAGATTGAAAAGGACTGGCTGTAAAGCATTTCTTTATCCGGAGGACTTAGGAAGCTTTAAAGGCGGAAAGCTTTTTTATTATGCTTTCCGCCTTTCTTTTCTTTAAAACAGCTTCACCTTATCCTGCGCCTTCGGCAGTACCACCTTATCCAGATGCCAGATGTCATCCACATACTCCTGGATGGTTCTGTCAGAGCTGAACTTGCCGCTGCAGGCAACATTCAGGATCGCGCTTCTCGCCCAGGCTTTTTCGTCACGGTAGAAGGCTTCGATTCTTCTCTGCGCTTCCGCGTAGGGCTTGAAATCCTTCAGGATAAAGTACATATCCGCCTTTGAGGTGCTCTGCGTGTTCAGCAGAGAGTTGTACAGCGGGCGGAACAGCTCCGTATCATAGGGAGCGAAGGTTCCGTTGATGAGCTGCATCAGCACCCTGCGGATGTCCGGATCATTATTGAAGATATCCATCGGATTATAGCCGCCGAAGTTCTCATAATGGATGACTTCATCGGAGGAGAGACCAAAGATCACGGCATTCTCCGCGCCGACCTCTTCCACGATCTCCACGTTGGCGCCGTCCATGGTGCCAAGGGTAATCGCACCATTTAACATGAACTTCATGTTACCGGTTCCGGACGCTTCCTTACTGGCCGTGGAAATCTGCTCGGACACATCCGCTGCGGCGAAAATCCACTCCGCGTTGGAAACCTTGTAGTCCTCAATGAAGACTACCTTGATTCTTCCGCCGATGGCCGGATCGTTGTTCACCACATCCGCAACAGCGTTGATCAGCTTGATGGTCAGCTTAGCGTTCACATAGCCTGCGGCAGCCTTCGCGCCGAAGATGAAGGTTCTCGGATAAAAATCAATTTCCGGATGATCCTTCAGCGTGTTATACAGGTACATGATATGAAGGATGTTCAGAAGCTGTCTCTTGTACTCATGCAGACGCTTCACCTGCACGTCGAAAATGGAGCGGGGATCCACCTGGATGCCATTGTGCTCCAGAATATATTTTGCCAGACGCACCTTGTTCTGGTACTTGATGTTCATGAATTCACGCTGCGCCTTTTCATCGTCCGCATAGATCTTCAGGCCGCTGATTTTGGAAAGATCCGTGATCCAGTCATTGCCCACGTGGTTGCTGACCCAGGAGGCCAGAAGCGGATTTCCGTGCAGCAGGAATCTTCTCTGGGTGATGCCATTGGTCTTATTGTTGAACTTTTCAGGCATCATCTCATAGAAATCCTTCAGCTCCTGATGCTTCAGAATCTCCGTATGCAGTCTTGCCACACCGTTTACAGAATAACCGGCGACGATGGCGAGATGTGCCATTTTCACCTGGCCGTCATAAATGATGGCCATTTTCGCGATCTTCTGCTGGTTGCCGGGATACTGTCTCGCCACCTGTTCCAGGAATCTCCTGTTGATCTCTTCCACGATCTGGTAAATTCTGGGAAGAAGACGGGAGAACAGCTCGATGGGCCACTTTTCCAGAGCCTCTGCCATAATGGTATGGTTGGTATAAGCGCAGGTCTTGGTGGTTACCTCCCAGGCCTCCTCCCAGGACAGATAATAATCATCCATCAGAATGCGCATCAGTTCCGCAATCGCTACCGTAGGATGGGTATCGTTGAGCTGGAAGGTCACTTTCTCATGGAACTTCCGGATATCCGTGTGCTTCCTCATATATTTTGCAACCGCAGCCTGTACGGATGCGGAAATGAAGAAATACTGCTGTTTCAGGCGCAGCTCCTTACCCGCATAATGGTTATCGTTGGGGTACAGAACCTCCACGATATTTCTCGCCAGATTTTCCTGCTCCACCGCCTTCTGATAATCCCCCTTGTCAAAGGAATCCAGCTTGAAGCATTCCACGGCTTCCGCATCCCAGATGCGCAGGGTGTTCACGATGCCATTTCCATATCCGACAATCGGCATATCATAGGGAATCGCCTTTACGGACTGATACCCCTCCTGCTTAAAGCAGTTACGGCCGTTTTCATCCACATACACGTTTACATAGCCGCCGAACTTCACTTCCTTGGCATATTCCGGGCGGCGCAGCTCAAAGGGATTTCCATCCGCAAGCCAGTTGTCCGGAACCTCCACCTGATAACCGTCGCGGATCTGCTGCTTGAACATACCGTAACGGTAACGAATGCCGCAGCCATAAGCGGCATACCCCAGAGTTGCAAGGGAATCCAGGAAGCAGGCTGCCAGACGTCCCAGTCCGCCGTTTCCCAAAGCCGCATCCGGCTCCTGATCCTCAACTACATTAATGTCAACGCCCAGCTCTTCCAGCGCCTCAGCGACCTCATCATAAGCCTGCAGATTGATCAGGTCATTTCCCAGCGCGCGTCCCATCAGGAATTCCATGGACAGATAATAAACCGTCTTGGGATCTTTTTTCTCATATTCCTTCTGAGTCGCCATCCAGTTATCAACGATCACATCCTTAACAGAGTAAGCGACCGCCTGAAAAATCTGCTGATCCGTCGCCTCTTCAAGAGTTTTACGATAAAGCGTCTTAATATTGGAAAGTACGCTTCTCTTGAAAAGCTCCTTGTCAAAATTCTGAATTGCCGGTTTCTTTAACATGGATTTCCTCCTCATTCCTTTTTCTCATGTGTTGTAAAAGAACAGAATGGATGCACGCAAACGCCATCCTTCCGGTTTTGGCATATCAAATATGCGGCATATCAGATATAGTGTACACCACATTGACAGATATGAAAACACTTATTTTGTAAAAATCAGTATAAATGTTACTACTCAGCCAGGTCTGCGCATTTACTGCGCAGACCGGACGAAAACAAAACGGCTGGAAGCATCCGGCCTGTTACCGTTTTTTCCGTCCGATGCTTCCCGCAAAAAGCCGCCACGGAAATCTGCCCCTATTTCAAAACAGGATACGGCAGAGTCCATATGGCGGCCTGATCAAACTGTCTTTAGATATTGCGCGGGCCTGTCAGCCCCGTTTCAATTCTGTCAGACGGCATTACTCTGCCGCCTTTTCCACGCTGATGGTCACTTTCTCTCCATTCACATTCCATTCCTTCACGGTACCGAAGGTCTCTCCCGCAGTGATGGAATCCGCAAGCACCTTTCCGGCGATTGCATCGTAATTGTTCTGTGCGACCTGCGCGATCTTCTCATTTCCGGAGAAAGAAATGAGGATGTGGTCCATCACCTCAAATCCGGCTTCCTTTCTCATGGTCTGGATCTTGCTGATGATCTCATTCACATTGCCTTCCTCGATCAGCTCCTCAGACAGGTTGGAATCCAGCACCACCGTCATGTTGGCGTCTGCCTCGGACACGTAGCCCTCCTTCTGGGTCATTTCAATAAGAAGGTCGTCCTTTGTCAGGCTCACCTGCACGCCGTTCACCTCAAAGGTGAGCGCTCCCTTTGCATTCAGCTCATCCATGGCCGCATTGCCGTCCAGAGAGGCCAGGTTTTTCTGGATACCGCCCAGCTGCTTGCCGTATTTCGGGCCAACCGTGCGCAGCTGCGGCTTGAAGGTATAGGTGGTAAAGTCTCTCACGTCGTCCGTGAACACCACCTTCTTCACATTCAGTTCGTCCTCGATGATCTCCCTGTAGAAATCGCCCAGGGCGTGATCCGCCTTCACGAACATGGTTCCGATGGGCTGGCGGTTCTTGATGTTGGCCGTATTTCTGCAGGCGCGTCCCATCACGACGATGTCCAGCACCTCTTCCATATCCTCTTCCAGCTTCTTATCCACAAATACCGCGTCCGCTGTCGGATAATCGCACAGGTGCACGCTCTCCGGCGCGTTTTCATCCAGCCTTCTGACCAGATTCAGATAGATTTCCTCCGCCATGAAGGGGATCATGGGCGCGGAAAGCTTTGCCAGGGTGACCAGCGCGGTATACAGGGTCATGTAGGCGTTGATCTTGTCCTGCTCCATGCCCTTTGCCCAGAAACGCTCGCGGCTTCTTCTCACGTACCAGTTGCTGCACTCGTCCACGAAATCCTGCAGGGCTCTCGCCGCCTCGGGAATCTGGTAGTTGTCCAGTCTGGTATCCACCTCGGTGATCAGAGTGTTCAGGCGGCTTAACAGCCACTTATCCATCACGGACAGCTTGTCGTATTCCAGTTTATATTTTGTGGCATCAAACTCATCAATGTTCGCATACAGCACGAAGAAGGCATAGGTGTTCCAAAGGGTTCCCATGAACTTCCTCTGTCCCTCGATTACCGCCTTGCCATGGAAACGGCTGGGCAGCCAGGGCGCGCTGCTGGAATAGAAATACCAGCGGATGGCGTCCGCGCCGTATTCCTCCAGGGCATCGAAGGGATCGATGGCATTGCCCTTGGATTTGCTCATCTTCTGGCCGTTCTCATCCTGCACCAGCCCCAGAACGATCACGTTCTCAAAGGAGCTTTTATCGAACAGCAGGGTGGATTCCGCCAGCAGGGAATAGAACCAGCCTCTGGTCTGGTCCACCGCCTCGGAGATGAACTGGGCCGGGAACTGCTTTTCAAAGGTTTTCTTATTTTCAAACGGATAATGATGCTGGGCGAAAGGCATTGCGCCGGAGTCGAACCAGCAGTCGATCACCTCAGGCACCCTCTTCATCGGCTTGCCGCATTTCGGGCAGGGGATGGTGATGGCGTCGATATACGGACGATGCAGCTCCACGGTCTTTGCCTCCGGATTGCCGCTTAATTCCTCCAGTTCCTGTCTGCTTCCCACGGAAAGCATCTCGCCGCACTCACACTGCCAGATATTTAAAGGCGTGCCCCAGTAACGGTTTCTGGAAAGTCCCCAGTCCTGTACGTTCTCCAGCCAGTCTCCGAAACGGCCCTTGCCAATGGACTCCGGAATCCAGTTGATGGTATTGTTGTTGGCGATCAGATGCTCCTTCACAGCGGTCATCTTGATGAACCAGGATTCTCTCGCATAGTAGATCAGGGGCGTATCGCAGCGCCAGCAGAAGGGATAGCTGTGCTCGAACCTGGGCGCGGAAAACAGCAGATTCTTCTCCGCCAGGGCCTTCAGCACCTCCGGATCCGCGTCCTTGACGAACATACCCGCCCAAGGCGTTTCCTTCGTCATGTCGCCCTTTGCATCCACAAGCTGCACGAAAGGCAGGTCATATTTGCGGCCCACGTTCGCGTCGTCCTCACCGAAGGCAGGAGCGATGTGAACCACGCCCGTGCCGTCGGTCAGCGTAACATAGGTATCACAGGTTACATAGAACGCTTTTTTATGCTGTCTTTCACAGGTTTCCACCGCGCAGTCAAACAGCGGCACATATTCTTTGTATTCCAGATCCTTGCCCTGGTACTTTTCCAGCACCTCATAGGCAGGCGTTCCCGCCTCCTTATCGGCCAGTCCGCCCAGCACCGTATCCAGCAGAGCCTCCGCCATATAATAGGTAAAGCCGTCCGCCGCCTTCACCTTCGCGTAGGTCTCGTTCGGATTCACGCACAGCGCCACATTGGACGGAAGCGTCCAGGGCGTGGTAGTCCATGCCAGGATATAAGCATCCTCATCCTTCACCTTAAAGCGGGCGATGGCGGAACGTTCCTTCACATCCTTATAGCCCTGCGCCACCTCATGGGAGGAAAGCGGCGTTCCGCAGCGCGGGCAGTAGGGAACGATCTTGAAGCCCTTGTAAAGAAGGCCCTTATCCCAGATTTTCTTTAACGCCCACCACTCGGATTCGATATAGTCGTCATGATAGGTTACGTAGGGATCGTCCATGTCGGCCCAGAAGCCCACCTTTTTGGAGAAATCCTCCCACATGCCTTTGTATTTCCACACGCTCTCCTTACACTTCTCGATGAAGGGCGCGATGCCGTATTCCTCGATCTGCTCCTTACCGTCCAGACCAAGCGCCTTTTCCACTTCCAGCTCCACCGGAAGTCCGTGGGTGTCCCAGCCCGCTTTTCTGGGAACCATATAGCCCTTCATGGTGCGGTATCTGGGGATCATGTCCTTGATGGCACGGGTCTCCACATGGCCGATATGGGGCTTGCCGTTTGCGGTCGGCGGTCCGTCATAGAAGGTATAGGTCGGGCAGCCCTCCCGGATTTTCAGGCTCTTCTCAAAGATTTTGTTCTCTTCCCAGAATTTCTCGATTTCCTTTTCCCGGCCTACAAAATTCAGGTCGGTGTTCACTTTTTCATAAAGCGGCATCTTCTTCCTTCCTTTCTGAAATTATAAAAGCCCCGTCCTGTAAAAGGACGAGGCTCCGCTCGCTGTACCACCCGTTACATCATACGTCCGCACCGTCAGGCAGGCGCCCTCCGGCAACTTTCGGATTATATGGCTTCCCGTAACGGAGGAATTCCGGCTCCGCCTACTTGAGTTTCCTCTTTCAGCCCGCAGCTCCGAAGTGATCTTCTCCATTTCCTACTCGCACCGGCCTTCCACCCACACCGGCTCGCTGTGACCTTTCCGAAATGGATACTGTCTTCTTCCCAGCTTTTATCTGTGTCTGCGGGTATTATAAAGCCCGCAAAGCCGCATTGTCAAGGGATTGCGCGAAAAATCTGCTTATGATAAGATGAGGGCAAACACGACAGACAAAATGAGGCGGAGGGATGATATCAGTTATGGAATCGATCAGGCATTACGGAAAAACCGTTGTTTATAACGTCGGCCAGTATCTGCGCTGGCTTTTTCTGGGGGCGGTAACCGGCCTGCTAGTGGGACTCGTTGCTGCGGCCTTTTCCCACTGTCTGACGCTGGCGACGGCTTTTCGGACCTCTCATCGCTTCCTGTTTCTCCTGCTCCCCGCCGGCGGACTGATCATCGTGTTTTTGTATAAAGCGCTTCATTATGAAAATAATCACGGGACGGACTCTATTATCGAAAGCATCCACACGAAGGTCGCCATTCCGCTGAAAATGGCCTTTCTGATCTTCGTTTCCACCGTCATCACCATCTTTTTCGGCGGTTCCGTGGGACGGGAAAGCGCGGCACTGCAGATGGGGGCGTCTCTGGGAACCTCCGTCGGGAACCTGTTTCATCTCAGTGAAAAGGATAAAAAGACCATTCTGATGAGCGGCATGGCTGCGGCCTTCTCCGCTCTGTTCGGCACGCCAATGACCGCTTCCTTTTTTGCCATGGAGGTTTCCAGTGTGGGCATCATGTACTACGCCGCTCTGGTTCCCTGCATCTGTGCGGCCCTGATCGCCAGACAGACCGCCCTGTTTCTGGGCGTGGAGACGGACGTATTCCGCGCGCCCAACTCTCTGGAGCTTTCCCTGTTCTCCGGCCTGAAGGTCATTTTTCTTGCCGCCTGCTGTGCGGCCGTGAGCATTCTGTTCTGTCTCATGCTTCAGTTCATGCACATGCTCATGGCCCGCTTTTTTAAAAATCTCTATCTGCGCATCGTTGTGGGCGGTTTTCTCATCATCCTTCTCACCCTTTTAGTCAGGAGTCAGGATTATCTGGGAACCGGTATGGATATCATCGAACAGGCCCTTGCCGGGGACGCGCTTCCCTGGGCCTTTGCGCTGAAAATCCTGTTCACCGCCATCACCATCGCAGCGGGCTATAAGGGCGGGGAAATCGTGCCCTCCCTTTTCATCGGCGCCACCTTTGGCTGCTTCCTCGGCCCCCTCATCGGCCTTCCGGCCTCCCTGGGTGCAGCCGTCGGCATGGTCTCCCTGTTCTGCGGCGTCACCAACTGCCCGGTCGCCTCCCTGCTCATTTCCTTTGAGCTGTTTGGTTTCAGCGATGCCTATTATTTCCTCATCGCCATTGCCACCAGCTATATGCTCTCCGGGTATTTCAGCCTTTACCACACCCAGCGGATCACCTACTCCAAGTTTGAGAACCGCTTCGTGGACCGCCCGACCAGCAACTGGTTTTCCTGATGACGGTGACTGCTTCGCAGTCCTGATTCAGAATGGACAACACGTGCTTACGTGCAGGCACGACGCGTGTGTTGTTCATTCTGAATCAGCTGTGAATAGTAACTGGTAACGGAAAAATTCGCATCTTCCCCCGGAAATGCTTGCGTTCCATAAAAATTGCGGGTATGATAATGGATAACTGATTTATGAATAACCAACTTACACTTACAGAAAGGGGAAGGCCTCATGCAAACGCGCAATCTCACCCTCATGACCGATCTGTATGAGCTGACGATGATGCAGGGTTATTTCCGAAATATGGACCGGAATGAAACGGTCATTTTCGACGCCTTTTACCGCAATAATCCCATGGAATCCGGCTACGCCATCTGCGCCGGGCTTCAGCAGGTCATCGAGTACATTGAAAACCTGCATTTCGGAGAAGAAGAGCTTTCCTATCTGAGGAGCCTGGGCATCTTCGATGAAGATTTTCTGGACTATCTGAAAACCTTCCGTTTTTCCGGAAGCGTCTATGCCATTCCGGAAGGAAGCGTCATGTTTCCCCGGGAGCCCATGATCAAGGTGATCGCGCCGATCATGGAAGCGCAGCTCGTGGAAACCGCCATCCTGAACATCGTCAATCACCAGAGCCTGATCGCCACCAAGACCTCGCGGGTCTGCTATGCCGCAAGAGGCGACGGCATCATGGAATTCGGACTGCGTCGGGCGCAGGGGCCGGACGCGGGCATCTACGGTGCAAGGGCTGCCATGATCGGCGGCTGTATCGGGACCAGCAACGTTCTGGCCGGGCAGATGTTCGACGTTCCCGTAAAGGGGACGCACGCCCACAGCTGGATCATGAGTTTTCCGGACGAATACACTGCCTTTAAAACCTATGCGGATATGTATCCTTCTGCCTGCATCCTGCTGGTGGACACCTATGATACCTTAAAATCCGGTGTTCCCAACGCCATCCGCGTTTTCACCGAGATGCGGGAAGCCGGCATTCCCCTGACCTTCTACGGTATCCGTCTGGACAGCGGCGACCTGGCCTACCTCTCCAAAAAAGCCAGGAAGATGCTGGATGACGCCGGATTTACGGACGCGGTCATTTCCGCCTCCAACGATCTGGACGAATATCTGATCGACAGCCTGAAAGCACAGGGCTGTACGGTGACCTCCTGGGGCGTGGGAACCCACATGATCACCTCCAAGAACTGGCCTTCCTTCGGTGGCGTATACAAGCTGGCCGCCATCATGGACGAGAACGGAAATTTTCTTCCCAAAATCAAGCTCTCCGAGAACAGTGAAAAGATCACCAATCCCGGAAACAAGGTCATCCACCGGATCTATGAAAAGGAAACCGGAAAGATCAAGGCGGATCTGATCGCCCTTGCGGACGAAACCTTCCGGGAGGATGAGGCGATCCTGCTGTTCGATCCGCTGGAGCCCTGGAAGAAAACCCTTCTGCCCGCCGGAAGCTTCACGCTCCGCGAGCTGATGATCCCTGTTTTCCTGGATGGGAAATGTGTATACACTTCTCCCAGCGTCATGGAGATCCGGGATTACTGTCAGAAGGAACTGGATACTCTATGGGATGAGACCAGACGTCTCGTCAACCCCCATCAGGTTTATGTGGATCTTTCCCAGAAGTTATATGATACCAAGCTGAAGCTTCTGGATCAGATGGGACAGGTCTAAGCGCATCATGCTGCCGGTGCTTTGACAGCAGCATGAGCCGCGTTCATCTAAACAGCAAAACAGGGAGGAACCTTATGCTTAAAATTGTTACCGATTCCGCTTCCGATCTGCCCGAAGAGATCGTCAACCGCTACGGGCTGCACGTCATCCCCACCCCGGTGGTCATCGATGACGTGGACTATCTGGATGGAAAAACCATAAAAACGAAGGAATTTTACAAAATTCTGGATGATACCAGCCGGAATGTGCGCACCTACCACATCAACCCCGCCATGTTTGAGGATGCATTCCGTCCCTATGCGGAGCGTGGGGACAGCGTGCTCTACCTGTGCTTTTCCACGGGAATCGCCGGAACCTTCAACGCCGCGAATATTGCCAGGACGAACATTCTGGAAGATTATCCGGACTTCGACCTGACCATTTTTGATACCAGATGCGCTTCCGCAGGCTTCGGTCTGCTGGTACGCAAGCTTCTGATCATGCAGGAACATGGCGCGTCCAAAGAGCAGCTGCTTGAGGCTGCGGATTTCTATCGTTCCCATATCCGCCATGTATTCACCGTCAACACGCTGGCCTATCTGATCAAGGGCGGCCGGCTCTCCAAGTTTAAGGGCAACATCGCGGAAACGCTGGATATGAAACCCGTTCTGATCGTAGACGGAAACGGCTCCCTGCAGGTATTAAAAACCGTGCGCGGCCGTAAAAAATCCCTGAAAAGCCTGGTCGAATACATCGGGGAATTCAGCGCAGAACCGGAAAAGCAGCTTTTTTCCCTCTGCCATGGCGAAGATGAACAGGCCGCCCATATGCTGGAAGAAACCGTACGGGAAACGTTCCATCCCGCCGGTATCATGATTTCCACTGTCGGCTGCGCCATCGGCGCGCACACTGGCCGGGGTATTATCGGCATCTGCTTCCTGGACGCTTCGGAAGAAAAGTACAGGAAGTATCTGGACTGATATGGGAAGCCCGGCGCTTCCCATCCTCAGCGCCCTTTTTACGGCGTTCTGGGGCACCCTTTATTTTCAGAACCGGAAACGGAAGAAAAAATGGCCTCTTTTTTTCAAGGCTGCCGCCACCTGCATGCCTTTGGGGGAGGCTTTTTTCTATTGCCTTTCGGACGGTTTTCAGAATCCGGTCCGTCTGGGCATCACGGTGGGAGCCCTTTTCTGCGCGGCCGCAGATGTGCTCCTTGAACTTCATTTTTTATCCGGCATGGCGGTTTTTGCCCTGGGACATGTCTGCTTTCTTGCCGCCCTGCTTCATACCGCGCCGCTCTCTTTCCGACATTTTCTCTTCTTCCTGCTGCTGTTTGCCGCGAGCCTTCTGTTCCATGGAAGACAGCTGTCCAAAACGGGAAAGCTGGCCCTTCCCATCGTCGTCTACGGCGCTCTGCTTTCCGCCATGACCGCTGCGGCTCTGGCCGCTCTGCGCATCTCTCCCATGGCCGCGGCGGGAGCTCTGCTCTTTTATCTTTCCGACAACATGATCTGTCTGCGGCTTTACAAACCCGGACGTTCCGACGCCTTTTCCGCCTTCGTTCTCATCTTCTATTATTCCGCCGTATGGCTGCTTTGCAGCTCAGCCCGTTTTTTCTGAAGGCTTTTTGGTGAAACGTTCTTTCAAAATCCGATGTATGCTTTCCCCTCTCCGTTTTTTTTCGTCCTGCGCCGTTTACCCCTGCGGCCACACAGTCCGGCTGCAGCCGTTAAAGGCCGCAAACCGCCGGAAGCACCGTTCCAGCGCCGTGTCAAACGCTTTTGTCCGGCGCACGCCCTCCTCCAGCCAGATATGCTTCACGAGAAGACACCTGTCGCTCCCCGCCACCGCTTCCACACGGCCGGCAAAGCTGTCCCCATAGAGCAGGGGCAGGACATAGAAGCCATATTTTCTCTTCGGCTGCGGCGTATAGATTTCCCAGGTATAGTCAAAACCGAACAGCTCCCGGATCAGCCTGCGGTCCCACAGCAGGCAGTCCAGAGGCGCGAGCAGTTCACAGCGCTTTCCGCCCGGAACCCTCTCCTGCCGAACCTCCTCCAGAAGAAACACATCCTCCGCCAGACAATAAAGCATCTCTCTCATGCCCTCCACACTCACCTCACAGAGCTTTCCTTCCTCCATAAGCTTCCTGAAGGCATCCTTTCGCTGATCCGCTTTCAGGCCGGGAATGCCAAGCCAGGCGTCCGATGGGCGGTTCCACATCAGCCCAACCGCGCCGATGCGGCGCAGCATGCGCCAGCGCTGATGTGCCGCGTCCTCCGGAAAGGGATCGGGCGCGGCAAGAAGCGTCCGCGGCAGATACTTTTCCGCCAGATCATAAAACTTCCTCGCTCCCTTTTTATGATGGATGATCAGTTCCCCGGTGGAATAAAGCTGCTCCAGAGCCGCCCGCGCCGCATTGGACTTTCCGCCCCAGTTCCCGCTCCAGTGAATATGGGAATGCCAGTACACCTCTCCCTCAATGGGCAGGCTGTCGGAACTGGCCGGTCCATGTTCCCGAAGCCAGGAAACCGCCTGCCCCTCCAGCTGATCAAGCCCCTCAAACCGACGGCCGCCCTCCCTGGCGGCCCGGCGGTAACGCTCAAAATACGGCCAGTCCTCCACCGGCCAGATGGACAGGTTCTTGTCCGGATAATCCACCAGCCTGCGATCCTCATACAGAAGCTCATAGAGCATTCCTTTGGTAAATCCCTTCACCCGGGACTGCAGCACCAGTTCCGCGTTCTTTCCGCAGACATCCACCGGATCAAACTGGATGCAGCCAGCCTGCCGCACATACTGAAGCGCCCCCTGTTTCCCTTGGAAACGATACGTTCCCAGAAGTCCCTGTTTTCGCAGAATGAACTGCCTTGCCTGCCGGTTCGTAAGCGTTATCATTTCTCAATCTTCCTTTCCAGATAAAAATACCTCCCAACCAGCAACAGATCCGCTCCCGCCCAGGCCATGATCTCCCCGAAAAAGACGCCGCTTTCACCGATCAGGCGGGTCAGAAACAGCGCGCATCCCACACGCATCACAAGCTGCGCCGCGCTGGAGAGCATGGGAAAGACCCCGTCTCCCATCCCCTGAACACAGGCCCTGGTGATATAAAGAATATAAAGCAGCGGAAAAAAGGCGGCCAGAACGCACAGGAAGCGGATCCCGATCAGACAGCAGATGCCGGAAAGGAGCTGGGCCAGCACGGTGGAAACCGCCGCTCCGGGAATCCCCATATTCAAAACCAGCACGAACAGAAGATCCAGTACAATATTGCAGACAGAAGAAACGGTCATCGCTCTCAGCGGCGTCCTGCTGTCCCCTACGGCCCGCAGAACTGCCGCCGCGGTATTATAGAGGATGGCGGCCGGAATGCCCGCATAAATAAAGCGCAGATACAGAAGGGCCAGCCCCCGGATCTCCTCCGGCGTTCCCATCCATGCAAGCACAGCCGAAAGCGCTGTCTGGCCCAGCGCGGTGAGAAGAACGGCGGCGGCAACGGAAAGGAGGGCGGCCTGGAACACCGCCCGGCGAAGTTCCCCTTCCTGCCCCGCCCCGAATTTCTGGGAAATAATCACGGAGAAGCCCTGGGCCAGTCCCTGCACAGAGCCGAACATCAGAAAGGTCAGCCATTCCGACGCTCCCAGCGCTGCCAGCGCGTTCACGCCAAGTGCCTGGCCCACCACCAGCGTATCCACGAAGGTATATAACTGCTGAAATACATTTCCCAGCATGAGGGGAAGGGCAAAGCCGAGAATCAGCCTGCCCGGACTTCCCTGCGTCATGTCCACGATGCGTGATTTTTTCTCTTCCTTTGCCATCTTCCCCTCCATGCCTCATAACCTTTATGGATCCCCACAGATCAGTCCGGCCGGAAGGACAAAAACACGGCGTCCCGGAAGACAAGCGTCCCCCGCATGCCAACGGCAAGCGCACCTGCCTGTCTGGCGGACAGGGAAAGCTCCACCTTCGAATCATCCCCGTACAGAAAGGTAACCCGGTATCTGCCATCTCCGCCCGGACAGACCATCCCGTTCCGTGTCAGGTACTGGGCGGGATTGATCCGGCTGACGGGCGCAATGCCCGCAACCTTCGCATGAGGCTGTATGGTCCTGCTTCTGCCGAGCATAAAAATCAGAAGCAGCGCCGCTGCCGCCAGAATGACGAGAAATATCCTCCTGACGGGTACCCCCGCCGGAACAGGCTGCATCAGCCATACAATGGCAAGGGCAATGACGTCAACGACCAGAAGCGTGGAAAGACTGACTGTTTTTTTCATAGTCCCCTCCTTCATCACATGGAATAAATCCTTCCATGCACATCAGCTTACAACAGATTTCTTTCGATCCAGCGCGCAACTCCATCCTTCTGATTGGATTCGCACACTTCGTCGGCAGCACCTTTTACCATTTCCAGGGCATTGCCGACTGCGATTCCCTTTCCGCATTTTTTTATCATTTCCAGATCATTATAATCGTCTCCGAAGGCAATGATGTCGTCCGTACTGATCTGATATCGTTCCGCTAAAAATGAAATCGCATGATATTTCGTGGCCGATTGATTCATGATCATTCCGATTTTATTCTCTGATAGCTGAATATACAGTTCGTCCGGCAGCAATGCCTTATATTTTTCCATTTCGCTCAGGGACGTAACCTCTACGATGATTTTATCTGCCGTTTTCCCCTTTAATTGCGCGAAACTTTCACAGGTTATGTATTCCGCCCCGGGCCACAGACGGTCAGCATCAAAATTGGCATATAATACGTCCTCCGCTTCAACCGCAATATTGGAAAATGGATGCCTTTCCAATATGGCCTGCACCAGATCGCCTGCGTTTTCTACGCCATATCCGCCTGTTTTTTTGCCATTTTCCTGTATGACTGCCCCATTATGGAAGATACCGGCATTCAGGTTCAGTATTTTCATATATTCGCTGGCCGCCCTGACAGGCCTTGCCGTTGCGGCCACGAAAATTCCGCCTTTGCTTTGATACTTTTTTATGACGTCAATCGTGAAGTCGGAAATGGTCTTATCATCCCTTAACAGCGTTCCGTCCAGATCGGATACAATCATTCTGGCTTTCATTATACTTACCTCCGTGCCTAAGCCTGCGCTGAGGCCGCAAATTCGACTTCAACAAAACCTTATCACTGTCGTTTGAAACTTTTATCCGGCTGTAAAATAATCTTATCATATTTCATTCGGTCTGTGTATATTCTGTCATGAGATGACTATTTTGTTCTTTGCCTTCTTCCCCATACGCATCTGATAAAAAGGAAGCTGCGGCAGCCGCTCCCATCGGAGCAGCCATCGCAGCTTCTTCTGTTATTGTCCATCTCCCTTTTCACTGTTCCATCTGTCTTCCCAGAAAACCCGCAGCAGACAGGACGAGTTTCTGTTCCACCTCACCCATCTTGGCCTTTGCATCATTGTTCAGAAGCACCGCCGCGCCGATCACATCCCCTTCACAGATAATCGGGCTGATTGCCTCGTTGACATACTCTGTCTCTCCATCCCCCTCCCCGGAAACGGGAATAAAATTCTTATCCCCCTTCGAAGCCAGAATGTTCTCCCTTCTTTCAATGGCTTCCTCCAGCTGACTGCTGATACTTTTCCCGAGAAGGACCTTGCAGCCCCCAGCGGCGGCGATGAACTGATCCCGGTCCGCAATCAGCGTCATCTGCCCGGATACCTGTGCCAGGCTCTCTGCATACTGTCTGGCAAAGGTACTCATTTCCCCGATGGGCGAATATTTTTTCAAAATGATCTCGCCCTCCCTGTCAGTAAAAATTTCCAGCGGATCGCTCTCCCGGATGCGCAGGGTTCTCCTGATTTCCTTCGGGATGACGATCCGGCCAAGATCATCTATCCTTCTGACAATTCCTGTTGCTTTCATATAAATAGTTCCTCCATCTACTGTACTTTCCAAGTCTGGAAATAGTATCTGTAAATGGAGGAATTTTATACCTGAATCATTCGGATGGGGAGACGAATTTTCTGACTCCGGAAATAAAATAATTGAAGCTGGTCGACAGATTATTCTCTATATCCATATGTACCGTTATTTTTCTCGCACCATCTAACTGTTGATGACGCGGAAACAGTTTCCGTATTTCCTCTTTGGGATTTCCTATTGCATCCGGATTCCTGAACTTACTTTTTCTTGATAATCCACTTACATCCACACCATATGCCTGGGATACAGCTTTTAGATCCCCGAGATACCAGGACTCCAATTCCCTGCAGGCAATCCGTATCAGTACCGGTCTTCCATAAGGCTCAGCCAGCCGCTTTAAGGCTTCCTTGATTTGAACGCAATCTCCGCTATCCTGATCTCTCACGATAATAAATTTTGTATCCGGCTGACGCCAGGCTTTCAGTTTATGCGGAATTGACGCTTCCAAATCACTTTTTCCGCTATGCGGAATTGTTTTAAATTCTACAGATTCTGGCAAAATTTGGGGCAGAATAATGTCAAGTACCGTTTTCATGGAAGCTTCTTCCAACAAAAATACCAGTGTCATTCTTCCACCTCTTCTAAAAGAAGCTGCTGTCTCCACAGTTGTCCAAGCAGATCCCCGGCTTCATATAACTCTTTTATCAATGTGCTCTCTGATGCTTTATAGATTTTTGTATATCCCTCTTTCTTCACCAGACAAAACAGTTCTTCCAACCGGACTGCATTCAAAAAATCCGGTGAATGTGTTGAAATAAAAACCTGGCCTCCATCCTCTGCATAAATTCTAAATTCTTCCGCCAATTCCGCCAATAGTGCCGGATATAATTGATTTTCCGGCTCCTCCACACATAAAAGTGCGTGTTTTTCCGGATCCTTCAACAGTAACAGATACGTAAACATCTTAATCGTACCATCTGAAACAAATCTGGAAACAAATGGATCCTTAAAATTTCCATCCTGAAAACGGAGCACGATCCTTCCGTCTGTTGTTTCCTGTGCCTCTACTTTTGAAACACCAGGAACTCTCTTTTTCATCGCTTCCAGAATTTCATCAAATACTTCACGATGATTATCATACATGTATTTTGCTACCAATGCTAAATTATCTCCGGAAGTCGATATTCTTTCACTGTATCCGGCATCCTTTGTTCCTCTTGCTTCTTCTATATGAAAATCAGAAACATACCAGTCTTCAATCAATCGACGCAATTGAGACACAGCAATAAATTCTTTAAACTGCCCCAGACCTTTAATTGCCAGAATATCTGGAGAATCCAGTTTCTGAGGACTTCTTTCCGCAAGACGAACATCCTCATACTTAACCAGATCACCATCTGCCGCAACTCCTTCTCCGAACGCGAACTCTAAGACTTTCCATGGCGCACCTGTCTGTCCTCTCCGAAAGCGCATAATTTCTTTCTTTATAGCCGGTCTTTTATTTTCCATCAGACATATGGATAACTGATAGGTAATAATCGGTTCATCCTCTGAAGGCCGAAATTTGATTTCAAATTCTATATCACCTGTCTGCCCTCTGGATATTACCTCCTGAAAGCCGCCCCTTTGAGCCAAAGCAGCTCGTATATTGGACTGCAATGCATCATGAAGGAACCCGAATACATCGAAAAATGTAGTTTTCCCAACACCATTCATTCCAAGGAAAACTGCCATATTGGGAATCTCTTTCACTTCCACATCCTGAAAAACTTTATAGTTCTTTACTTTGATGGATTCAATTCTCATATCCGGCCTCCTTTTAATATTAAAACAATTATATCCTCTCACTAAACGATTCGCAATAAGAAACTTGACAGCCCTTCCTACTACAAAAACATCGAAAACACCACCGTCACGATCCCGCAGATCCCAATCGCAAGACCGCTCATGGCCCCTTCCGTCTCTCCGATTTCAATGGCTTTGGAGGTACCCACCGCATGGCTGCATGCGCCGATGGCGAGGCCCGCCGTCATGGAGTCCTTCACCCGGAAGATCCGGATCAGGAAGGGCGCAAGAATGCTTCCCATGATTCCGGTCAGAATGACCGCCGCCACCGTGATGGAAGAAATGCCCCCATGGCTTTCCGCGATTCCTACAGCGATGGGGGTGGTCACCGATTTGGGAACAAGAGAATACGTCATCGCCTCGTCCAGGCCGAACAGACGGCAGAGGAGGAACACGCTTCCCATGGAGGTGAGAGAACCCGCCACGCAGCCCGCCAGGATCGGCAGCCAGTTCTTCTTCAGAAGTTCCATCCTCGTATAAACCGATACCGCCAGACAGCTTGTGGCAGGAGCCAGAAACATGTTGATGATGCTCCCTCCCTCATTATAGCTCTCATAAGGAATTTTAAACAGTAAGAGCACCCCCGACACCAGAACAATGGCGATGATCAGGGGATTGCAGATCACAAGCCCCGTCTTTTTCTGAATCCACACACCGATGGAAAACGCCACAATGCTGAGGGCAATTCCAAAAAAAGGAGAAGCGAACAGTTCAGACATATTCCTTCCTCCCTTCCGTCCCCTTTTCGGGCTTTTTCTTTCCCCGGTTCTGAAGCCTCAGCACGCCGCGAATCGTCCAGGCGGTCGTCGCAAAGGTAAGGATCGTGGTGAGAAAACAGATCAGAAGCAGTTTTCCCACATTTCCCTTCAGCACGTCAAAATAGTTGATGATACTCACTCCAGCCGGAATGAAGAAAAAGGCCATGTTGGAAAGCAGGAAATCCGACTTTTCCCGGATATGTTCCACCTTCAGCACCCGAAAGGCGAGCAGAATAAACAAAAGGATCATTCCGATCACACTTGCCGGAAAGGAAAATGGCAGAAGGCCCTCAATGATTTCACTCGCCCAGCACAGCGTAAAAATGATCCCGATCTGATAAATAATCTTCATACATCTTTTTTCCTCTCGTAAGACTTCCGCATAAATTTACCACTTTTTCAATGTATTGACAATCCCAGATTTCCCTTCTGCGGGATGCCCCTTTTGTGTCTGGTACGCACGTGGGACTGTAACCTGTTTACATTTTGATGATTTCTTTCCGGAGCGCCTGTGATATAGTAATTTCAAACGAATGCGGCCGATCTGATACGCTCCGGCTGCGACGGGAAGGGGGCAAACGGATGAACCGGATACTGATCATTGAAGATGAAGAGGCCATCTTGGAACTGATCGGAATGAATCTGGAGGCGGCGGGCTATGAGACGGTGCGCCTCATGGACGGTCTTGCCGCACAGGCCTGGATTGAATCCTACAGACGGCGGCCGGGGAATGGGGAAGAACAAATCGCTCTTGCGCTGGTGGATGTGATGCTTCCGGGACGGGACGGTTTCGCCCTTCTGGAGGATCTGAAACAGGCAGACATTCCGGTGATCTTTCTGACTGCAAAATCGGATGTGGCAAGCAGGGTACACGGGCTGAAAAGCGGAGCGGAGGATTACATGGTAAAGCCCTTTGCCGTGCTGGAGCTGCTGGCCCGGGTGGAAAAGGTTCTGGAACGGACCGGCCGTGGGCGTGATGTGCTGTGCATCCGGGACGTGAAAATCTACAGAAAAGAACACCGGGTGACCAGAAACGGTGTAGATGTAGCACTGAAGCCCATGGAATATGAGCTCCTGGTCCTTCTGGCGTCAAACCGGAACGTGGCGTTTACCAGACAGCAGCTTCTGGATCAGGTATGGGGCGGGGATTATTTCGGGGAAACACGCACGGTTGACGTCCATATCGGCTGTCTTCGCAGGAAGCTGGGCTTTCACGATGTGATACGGACCATTCCGAAAACGGGCTACCGCCTGGAGGGATAATTATGAAACTGCGAACAAAACTGGTGCTGGTCTCCGCCACCGTTCTTTTTCTGGCCTCCACCCTGTCCGGCGCGGCAATGACGGCGGATACCCTGCGTTTTCATGAAGTACAGGCCGCAGAGAGCGGCCGCGCCCAGCTTACCGCGGCTGCAAATGCCATAGGCAGCCAGATGGAAAGCAGCAGAATTCTGGAATACGGCGAGGTAACCATAACGGCTTATTTCCATTTCCTGCTGGACAAATATGACGCGTCCCGTTTTCTCCTTCTTGAAAACGACATCGTTCTGTGCAATCAGACGGACTATGAATTTGTGGAAGGCGGTACGGAAGGCTGGAACGGGGAAGAGGTCCAGAGTCTCATACAGAAAACGGACGGAAGACGTCTTCTGATCTGCGGCCGGAGAATTCCCATGGAAACCACGGACGCATATTCTCTGGTGATGATTCAGGACATTTCCGGAATCTATCAGGACGCGCTGCGGCGGATCCCGGTTCTGGCCGCAATCTGTCTGACGGCGTCCCTGGCAGCCTCTGCCGCACTTTCTCTGCTTGCCCGCAGACTGCTCTCCCCTCTGGAACAGCTGAGATGCGCCGCGGTCCGGATCAGTGAGGGCGATATGTCCTGCCGTGCCCCTATTTCGGGCCATGACGAGATCACAGCGCTGGCCTGCGCCTTCAACCACATGGCTGACCGGGTGGAGGAACAGATGGAGCTTCTGAACCGGGCGGCTGAACAGCGCACCCAGCTTCTGGGCAGTTTGACCCACGAAATCAAAACGCCCATGACCTCCATCATCGGTTATGCGGATACCCTGCTTCACGTCCATCTGTCCGAAGATGGAAAAACCCGCGCGCTCAGGCATATTTATGAGGAGGGCCGCAGGCTGGAACGGCTATCCTCCAAACTGATGCTGCTGATCGGTCTGTACGAAAACGACAGCCTTCAGATGGAAGAGACGGAGCTTTCCGAGCTGTTTGAACGGGTTCGCAGGCTGGAAACCTGTCAGCTGAAACACCAGGAAATGGTTCTGGAGGTTTCCAGCTTTTCCGGAACCAGACGGGTGGATGCGGATCTTTTTGAAAGTCTGCTGGTGAACCTGATTGACAATGCCATCCGGGCAGGACATCGGGGCGGTCGCATCCGCCTGATCCGCCTTGCACAGGACGGACGGAGGGGAGAACGGATTCTGGTACAGGATGACGGGAAGGGAATTCCCCCGGAAGAAATGGAAAAGATCACGCAGCCCTTTTACATGGTGGACAAATCCAGGAGCAGAAAAGAGGGCGGCGCCGGCCTGGGTCTGGCCCTGTGCAGCCGCATTGCCGCCCTCCACAATCTGCGCCTTTCCATCGAAAGCCGCCTTGGAGAAGGAACCACCGTGACGCTGGAATTTCCGATTGGCAGCACACCGGAAAACGGTGATTCCCCGTTTCTGCAAACAGCAGCCCTGCTTCTGGCCTGTATTCTCTCCGCAGGCTCCCTTTCCGCCTGCAGCCTGGCAGAAAACCGGGAAGTTGTGCGGCTGAAGGAAGAGAACGGACAGGATCCGGCAGACGGACCGGATGTCCGGCCGGCAGGAAGCGGAAACATCGCCAGGCAGACTGCCGCTCCGGGCGAACTGCAGCTTGACTTCCGAGACGCATCCGGACGGCTTTCCGTCCATGTGGACGCCGCCGTGACGGTGCCTGACGCGGAGGGCTTCCGTCTGAAAAAAGTGTCCTCCCGCAGCTTCACACAGGCCGATTCTGATGCTGTCAACCGGGTTCTTCTGGACGGCGGAGTTCTTCTGGACGACGGGGTTCTCCGGGAACGCGAAACCATGCCGGGGCGTGCCGCTTATTCGGTCTCCCTCGACAACGGCCTGACACCTGACAGACGGGAAATCAGCTTTCTTGTCATGCGCAAGGATACCCAAATCGGTTTTCCCCTCCTGACGGATACAGGAACAGAAACGCTCCCTGATCCGCAGGCTCTCACAGATCAGGCTGTCTCCAGTCTCGTCGAAATGGAAATCGCCGGTTTTCAGCCCGTAGGAGCGGAATATGTCTCCGTTTCGCGGCAGGATTTTACTGGAACCGTTCTGGAACAGCACAACGGCGTCCGGATCCCCTTTGAGCGGATGGTGGATGGCATTCCGGTCACTTACACCGCCGAGGCCGGTGCGGGCGTGGAGGGAGAAAATGTGAGCTGGCCCTATGAAGCCCTCAGCTTCTGTTACGACGCACAGGGACTGGTTTCCTTCCAGTGGACAGACCCCTGCATCTATACGGACATTTCCGAAGAATACGTGTTTCTGCTCCCCTTCGAGGAAATCTGCCGGATTTTCCGCACCGTTTTCCCGGAAAAATATGCGGCTTACGCTTCAGACGGCAGAGAAGCCGATTTTCACATCACCCGGATTCGTCTGGGCTATATGCGCATCATGGAACCCGGAAACTGGATGGAGGGCACGCTGATCCCTGCCTGGGATTTCTTCGGATACTGGATTTATGGCGATGCTGCAGACAGCGAGAACGCAGACAGCAACCTTCTCACAGAGCCGAAAATCCCTGAACATTATCTCTCCGGCGGCCTCTCCTACAGCCTGCTGACGGTCAATGCCTGCGATGGAACCGTGATCAACCGGTCACTGGGGTATTAGCCCGATCTGGCACATCTTCATCGTCAGAAGAGCCGCCTCATGGCTTTCCGGCGTCACGCCCGCGCAGCAAGACGGGTCCACGCTGATCTTTGTTTCCGGCAGCCGCGCTTTTAACAGAAGCGCGTTGGACACCACGCAGATGTCCGTGCACAGACCCACCAGCTCGATTTCAAGTTCCTCCCTCTCGTTTTCCCTGCACAAAAGATCCGCCAGTTCCAGGGAGGCGAAGGAGGGCTTGTCCACGACCACCGCATGGGGCATGGCCGCCCGGATCTCTTCCCGGATCTGCCAGCCTTCGCTCCCACGGATGCAGTGGGGAACGGGGAGGTTTTTTCCCTCGCTGGTTTCCAGATAATCCTCTTCATGGGTATCCCTTGTGGCATAAATACAGTCCGCAGGATATGTGCGGATCTTCTCCGCCACCCTGCCGACGATCGCCTGCGCCTCCTTCGTTCCCAGCGCTCCGTCGATGAAATCATTCTGCATGTCCACAACCACCAGTACCTTTTTCATATGCTCTCCTCCATTTTCAAAAGCTGTTCCATATCAGAAAGCAGCTTCTCCGTCAGCTCCAGCAGTTTCTCCGCATCCTTTTCCACCAGGCCTTCCTTTTTAAAGCGGAGCAGAAAATAGGGCGTCCCCTTGGCCGTAAAGGTCAGGGATGAACCGTACAGGCGCAGCAGGCCGGGAATGTTTTCCACGCGTAAGAATGCGTCCGGGCGGAGCTGAAGCTTCAGCGCTCCCTCCCGGTTCTTCACTTCGTCCCGGCTCTTCACCTCGGTGATATAAAGAGAGTGGGCCTTCACCCGAATCAGGGCGATCCGGAGCAGATTGTCCACGCAGACGGGCACCTCTCCGAACCGATCCAGAAGCTCCTCCTTCATATCTTCGCTCTCCGCAGGGGTTTCCACGCCCGCAATCCGTTTGTAAATATCCAGCTTCTGCTGTTCGTTGACGATATAGGCGGGCGGAATGTAGGCGTCCACTTCCAGTTCCACGGTGGTGGCAAAGTCCGCCGTGCGGGTCTCGCCCTTCAGGGTTTTTACCGCGTCGTTCAGCATCTTGCAGTACAGGTCATACCCCACCGCCTCCATGTGGCCGGACTGCCTCTTTCCGAGCAGATTGCCTGCGCCCCGGATCTCCAGATCCCGCATGGCGATCTTGAAGCCGCTTCCCAGCTCGGTAAATTCCCGGATGGCAGACAGCCGTTTTTCCGCAATCTCCTTTAACATCTTATCCCGCTTATACATCAGAAACGCATAGGCGGTGCGCCCGGAACGGCCCACCCGGCCGCGGAGCTGGTAGAGCTGGGAAAGGCCGAGCTGATCCGAGTCGTGGATGATCATGGTGTTCACGTTGGAAATGTCCAGCCCCGTCTCGATGATGGTGGTGGAAACCAGCACGTCGATTTCCCCATTGATGAAATCGTACATGATCCGCTCCAGCTCATGCTCCTTCATCTGTCCATGGGCAAACGCCACATTCGCCTCCGGCACCAGGTTCTGAATGGACGCGGCCATGTCCGCGATGGTGTTCACCCGGTTGTAAACGTAGTATACCTGTCCGTTTCTGGCAAGCTCCCGGACGATGGCCTCCCGCACCATTTCCTCATTATACTCGCAGACAAAGGTCTGGATGGGCTGACGGTCTCCCGGCGCTTCCTCCAGCACACTCATGTCCCGGATGCCGATGAGGGACATGTGCAGAGTCCGGGGAATGGGGGTGGCCGTCAGCGTCAGCACGTCCACATCCTCCTTCAGCTTCTTGATCTTCTCCTTGTGGGCCACGCCGAAACGCTGCTCCTCGTCAATGATCAGAAGGCCCAGATCCTTAAACTGAATATCGGAGGATAAAATGCGGTGGGTGCCGATCAGGATATCCACCTGGCCCTTGCGCAGATCTGTCACCGTTTTTTTCTGCTCCGCGCTCGTGCGGAACCGGCTCATCAGATCGATGCGCACGGGAAAATCCTTCATTCTCTGCTGGAAGGTATTATAGTGCTGCTGTGCCAGAATGGTGGTGGGCACCAGGAAAGCCACCTGCTTTCCGTCCTGTACCGCTTTAAAAGCCGCCCGGATGGCGATCTCCGTCTTGCCGTAGCCCACGTCCCCGCAGATCAGGCGGTCCATGATTCTGTGGCTCTCCATATCCTCCTTGGTGGCGGCGATGGCGGAGAGCTGATCCTCCGTTTCCTCGAAGGGGAACATTTCCTCAAATTCCTTCTGCCAGACCGTATCCTGACCGAAGGCAAAGCCCTCCTTCTGCTGCCTGGCCGCATACAGCTCCACCAGATCCTTTGCCACCTCGTCCACGGCGCTTCTCACCCTCGACTTGGTACGGGTCCATTCCTGGGTGCCCAGCTTGTTCAGCTTCGGTGTTTTGGCGGCGTCCGCGGAAGCATACTTCTGGATCACGTCCAGGCCGGTGGCGAGCACGTACAGATTTCCGCCGTCCCGGTAGGAAATCTTGATATAGTCCTTGACGGTGCCGTTCATCTCCACCTTTTCAATGCCCTGATAGATTCCGAGCCCGTGGGTTTCATGCACCACATAGTCGCCCACCTTCAATTCGGCGAAATCCTGGATCTTCTGGCCTTCAAACTGCCTGCGGCGTTTCTTCTTTTTCTTCTGCGCCCCGAAAATGTCGCTCTCCGTGATGACCACGAATTTCAGCAGGGGATATTCAAAGCCCCGGCTCACATGGCCGTAAAACAGTTCCACCTCTCCCGGCTGTACCTCTCTGTCGCCATCCTCGCTGTAGAAGCTTGCAAGGCCTTCCGCCTGCAGATCCTCCGCAAGCCGCTTTGCCCGGGTCCGGGAAGGGGACAAAAGAAGCACCCGGCTGCCGTTTTTCTTATACCGCTTCAGATCCGCCGTCAGCGCTTCAAAGCTGTTGTTGTAGGGGGACATGCTTTTCACATTGACATCAAACCGCCTCTGTGGAGTGACGAGAACGTTTCTGGTGTCCATGGCTGAAAGCAGCACCGTGCGCAGCCCGGCCATAAAGGAAGCCGTCTGCTCGCAGCCATACAGAAGATCCGCCTGTCCCGGAAGAATGTAGCCCTTTTCCAGCCGGTGGCTCATGCTCTCCCGAAATTCCAGCTCCACCGCCTGTCCCTGCTCCTTCAGCCGCCCCGGCTCGTCCAGAAACACGCAGGTATACCGGTCCGGAAAAAAGCGCAGAAAAGACACCGTATCCTCATAAAAATAACGGATATAGCTCTCCAGATTCGCCGCCGCAGAAAGCTCCCGCACCTGCTCGGAAAGCTCCCTTACCTGTCCGGTGATCCGGGCCGCCTCCTCAGTGTGAAAATCCTCCCGCAGCTTTGCCGCAAACGTCTTCGCCTCCGTCTCGATCCTTTTTAACCCGTCCAGCTTCTGCCGCCTGTCCAGCACCATCTCCGTGGCCGGATAGATGTCGACCATGGACAGCTTCTCCACGCTCCGCTGGCTTCCCAGATCAAAGGAGCGTATGGAATCCACCTCTTCTCCCCACAGCTCGATGCGGTAAGGATTTTCCTCCGTCAGATCGAACACGTCAATGATGCCTCCACGGATGGAAAACTGGCCCGGCGCCTCCACCTGCCAGTTTTTCTCATAGCCCATCCGCGTAAGCTGTTCCGACAGCTCCGTCTCATCCACAGCGCTGTCCGTGTCAATGTGGATGACCGCATCCGCGATCTCTTCTAACGGCACCTGCGGGCTCATCAGCGCGGCAAAGGTGGTCACCACCGTGACCGGCCTTCCCTCAATCAGCTTCCGCAGCACCTTCATCCGGTCCGCAACCAGCTGATTTCCGTGGATGTCCGCCTGATAGAAAATCAGGTCCTTGGCCGGATACAGCACCGTACTTTTATCATAAAACAGATATTCTTCATAAATTTCCCTGGCCCGCAGATCGCTGTGGGTAACGATGACCTTATAGAGAAAATCTTCGCTCAGCCCACAGGCCAGATGAAGCTTCTGCGCGTCCGTACAGCCCGTATAGCCGATGCTGGCCTTTTCCTTTTTCAAAAGGGACTGGCCCTCCTCAAACTCCGCCAGCTCATAAAGTGGTGCCGTTAATGCCTTCATCCCGCTCTTACTCCTGCTCCATTTCTTTCCGCTTCTGATTATAACGGTTCATCGCCGCATCCGGCCCTTCCGTCAGGACCGTCACAGCCGCCTCCGCCGCCTGCCGGACGCTCTCATCCATGACCTTCCGCTCCGCGGCCGGAAAATGGCCCAGCACATAATCCGCCAGATCCCGTCCCGCAGGCTTTTCTCCCACGCCCACCCGGAGCCGCATGAAATCCTGGGTGCCCAGATTGGCGATGATGTTCTTCAGTCCGTTGTGGCCTCCTGCGCTGCCCTTTTTGCGGATGCGCAGCTGCCCCACATCCAGACTGATGTCGTCACAGATCACCAGAAGCTGCGTTTCCGGATCTTCCTTATAATAATCTATGATCTCCCGAAGGCTTTCACCACTCAGATTCATATAGGTTAAAGGCTTTGCCAGAAGCACCTTCTGCCCCTCGATCACGCCTTTTCCCACCAGCGCCCGGTGCTTTCTGTCGATCACCCGGATGCCGTAATGATCCGCCAGGGCGTCAATTACTTCAAAACCCACGTTGTGTCTGGTATTTTCATATTCCTTTTTGGGATTCCCCAAACCTGCAATAATAAACATTTTTTCCTCCATCTTCTGTGTCTTTTCAGTTTAAGCCATAGAAACAGATTCTGTCAATGCTACAGCCGCGCAGTTAACTGCTTCCTGCCGATGCGTCACCACTCGGCAGTACAGCTGACTTAGCGCCGCCATCGCAATACCGCCCCAAAATCAAAATACTCTTTTTCGGCGGTACAAATTTCAGGCCATATACCGCTCCAAACCTGAAACTTTCATCCATAACCGTATCGATATAGAAAAACCTACGGTTACTGGCCCATTTTTCCCTCTAAAACCGTACAGTTTCAGGAAATTATACGGCTAAAATTACAACTCCTGCATTTTCAACCGTACAATTACTGAATTCGTACTGCCCAAAACGCGAAAACCGCTTTGACAGCCGTACTGTAACGCTCAATCCCTGTCACTTGGAACACTCCTGCAGAATACATAAAGATCTCTTTCCGAATATTCTTCCCGGTATTCATACCCCAGTCTGTTAAAGTCCTTCAACCCTTCCGGCGCCGAAATCCTGTGTTCCGCCGCAAAGCGCACCATCTCCCCGCGGGCCATTTTGGCGTGGGTGCCCTTCTGAATCACAGGCGAAGAAGTCCTTTGAGCTTCATCCAGGGCACAGGCCTGATGGCCCGCATCCGCCTTTCCCTGTTCTTCCCCGAAAACGCAGGTCACATACCGCATTTTCTTTTCCAGATATTTTTCCACGCAGAGCGCATACTCCCTGGATGCCAGATTCACGATACAGTCCGTCTCCGCGGCCATCCGCTCATACAGGCTCCGCCCCCAGAATGCGTACAGACTGCCCGCATCTGACGCCTTCGCCTGCATCTCCAGCCGATAGGGAACCACCCCGTCCAGCGGCCGCAGAATTCCGTAAAAGCCCGACAGAATGCGCACATGCTCCTGCACATAGTCCCACTGACCGTCCTCAAACACTGCAGGCGCCATATACTGATACTGAATGCCTTCGTATGAAACCAGAGCCGGGGTCAGATTCCGCTTCAGTTCCGTTTTCTCCAGCCGTTCGTAAGCCTCCTGCGCGATTTTATCCGAGCACTTCCATACCGCCTTCATCTCGGGAAGGCTCTTTTTTCTCATCCAGTCCAGAAGCTCCTGCGCCCGGTCCAGACAGGCCGGAAGTCCGGCGGGCGCAAGGGTATCCGTATCCGTTTTCATTTTTTTCGCCGGGGATATGATAAAACGCATTTTTAAATCTTTACCTCCATGCCGACCAATGCTATACTTTCCAATGCCATACTAACTTTTATCATTTTTTTGAAAATAACGCAAACTTTTTCTCTTCCCGGACAGTCTAATAGGTGAAAACAGAAAACAATATGCCTCCTCACGGCGGCAGAAAGGAAACAGAGGGGTAATGAACCATTCCATGACAGCAAAACAGTTCGCCCGGCGCATGGAGGAATCCCAGGCAAAATTCTACAGGCTGGCATACTGCTACGTCAAAAACGAACATGACGCGCTGGAGATTCTCTCTGAGGCTGCCTACCGGGGCTTCATCCATCTGAAACGCCTGGAAAAGCCGGAATTTTTTGACACCTGGATGAGCCGTATCATCATCAACTGCGCCTGCGATCTTCTGAAAAAACAGAACCGGTACGATTTTTACGAGCCCGACGACTCCCTGCCCGCCAGGGAAGAGGACCTCTCCGTGGATGACAGACTCGATCTGTATCAGGCGCTGGACACCCTTTCTCCGGATGAAAAATCCCTGATCATCCTGAAATATTTCGAGGACAGGAGCTTCCGGGAAATCTCGTCCATCCTGAATCTTCCGGAAAGTACGGTGAAAACCCGGCTTTACCGCATCATCGGAAAGCTTCGGACCGCCATTCTTGCCTGAAATTCAAGAAAGGAGCGCATTTGCATGAATAAGGGAAAAGAAAACTATCAGAACATCCCTCTGCCGGACGGTCTTTCCGACGCTGTCCAGAAGGGTTTAAAGAAAGGAAAGAGACATATGGAAAAAAAATGGATTGCCGCTATCGGTACACTTGCCGCAGCCTGCGTTCTGGGCTTCGTCGTTCTCAGGGTTCTTCCCGCTTCCCTGCGCACCCCGCAGGGAAGTGATGCCGCCTCTCAGTCGCGTATGGCGCCTTCTGACGGGCAGACACCGGAAGCAGCGGCCTTTACCGCCACGGAAACCGCAGCCGGAGATTCCACGGAAACAGCCTCTTCTACTGCTTCTCCGGAAGATTCCACCGCTGCCGTGGAAAACACCGCTTCTTCCTCCATCCGCGTTTACGGCACGGTAGCGCAGATCGAAAACGGACAGATTCTGCTGGAAAATGACGAGGAAGGCGCCGCTTATCCCCAGGTTCTTCTGAACCTTACGGAGGATACCCTGATCCTCTCCGGCGAGGATTGCAGTCAGAAAACGCTTTCCGACATCGCGGTGGGCGATACCCTGTACGCCGACATCAGCCCGGCCATGACCAGGAGCCTTCCGCCCATGGCAAACGCCTTTACCGTTTTCTGTGAAATCCCGGAGGATTCTGCCGTTCCCACTTACGCGCAGATCACGGATATCAGCACGGATGACGACGGCACGCTGCGCATCACCACCGATCAGGATCTGATTCTGATCCCCGGAGAGGACACCGCTGTTCTTTCCCTGGACGGCGGGGAAACCCTTGACGCTTCCGATCTGGCTGTCGGAGATACCATTCTGGCAAAATACCAGATCATGACCATGAGCATTCCCGCCCAGACCAGCCCCGAGGAAATCCGCCTCGTGGCAAAGGCTTCCGATACGGCCGCTGCAGAATCCGCAGATTCTGCCGGATCCGCGAATTCTGTTGAATCCGCGGAAAATGCCGCCTCTTCCATCCGGGTTAAGGGAACGGTAACGCAGATCGAAGACGGACAGATTCTGCTGGAAAATAACGAGGAAGGAGCGGCTTATCCCCAGGTTCTTCTGAACATCACGGAGGATACCCTGATTCTTTCCGCTGAAGATTACAGCCAGAAGACGCTTTCCGACATCGCGGTGGGCGATACCCTGTACGCCGACATCAGCCCGGCCATGACCAGGAGCGTCCCTCCCATGTCAAACGCCGTTGTGGTGTTCTGTGAGGTGGCAGAAGACTCCGTCATCCCCACCTGTGCGCAGATCACGGATATCCAGACTGCTGAAGACGGACAGGTAACCATCGTCACCGACCAGAGCCTGAATCTGCTTCCAAATGAAAGCACCAGGGTTCTCAGCCTGGACGGCAGCTCGGAGCTTTCCGTTTCCGATCTGGCCATCGGGGATACCATTCTCGCCCGTTTCCAGATCATGACGGCCAGCATCCCCGCCCAGACCAATCCGGAGGAAATCCGGGTAGTCGCAAAGGCCGGTGACTCACAGACCACTGCCGTCCAGTGACCTTTTCGGCGGACACACAGACAGCGCCCCGATGCCGCTGCGGTTCAGACCGTTTTGAACCGCAGCGATTTTTCATTCTAAAAGCTCTGATTGCAATGACAAACCGGCCGGTCTGTGGTACAGTGGATGCAGAATAGACAGTCAGGGGGATCTTTATGGAAATTCACGGGAAAATACTCATCGCGGACGACGATCCGGAAATCCGGAACGTCCTCCGGATGCTTCTGGAAGAAGAGGGATATCAGGTCATTTCCGCCGAAAACGGGGAAGAAGTTCTGAAAAAGGCGGACGACACAATCGATCTGTTTATTTTGGACGTCAATATGCCGGTGATGTCCGGCTTCGCCGCAGGCGCCGAACTGCGGAAGCAGACCTACGCGCCCATGATCTTTCTCACCGCCTATTCCGGGGAATCCGACAAAGCGATCGGCTATTCCGCCGGAGCGGACGACTATATCGTAAAGCCATTTTCCAACGCAGAGCTTCTGTTTCGGGTGAAAGCGCTTCTGCGCCGGGCGAAGCATTACAGTTCTTCATCGGCCGACGCTCTACCCGCCGGAAAACCGCAAACGCCTGCAGAAGCGCCCGGGCAGATCCGGTATCAGGATCTGGTCCTGGATACGGACAGCCAGTCCGTAAGCCGGAACGGGGAAATGATCGCCCTTACCGGAACGGAATTCCGAATCCTGGAACTTCTGTTCACACACCGTAAAAAAATTTATTCCCTGGAAAACATTTATCAAAGCGTGTGGAAAGAAGAAGCGGTAGGCGATGCCGCCATCATGGTTCACATCAAAAATATCCGAAAAAAACTGGGGGACAGCTCCAAAAATCCCCGCTATATCAAAACCGCCTGGGGAAAGGGGTATTATGCGGACTGAAAAGAAAACGGATTCCCGGAAAAGAAGACGCCTGGCAGGGGAAATCCTGGAATTTCTCCTGGTTTCCTTTGCCATTTCCGCCTTCACCTTCTGCTTTCTCTACTTCACTTCCGAATCCATGGCGGACACCTGGCTGTCTCAGCTGGGAATCCTGCTGAGCGCTTCCGGTCAGGCCGTTTTGAAAATCTGGCTGCGAAACCTCTGCCTGACGGCGTCCGTGGTCATTTTTCTGATCCTGTTTCTGTTTCTTCTGGGACAGCGAATGGCCTATCTTCTGAAAATCATCCGGGGCGTGGATGCGCTTCAGGCCAGCCGCATGGATTCCACCATTCCTCTTGAGGGTGACGACGAGCTGACCGAACTGGCTGAACGGATCAATGCGCTGGCCGCATCCGAAAAAGAGCTTGCCGCAAAGGAGCAGAAAATGCAGGAGGAAAAAAACGCCTGGGTCCGTTCCCTGTCCCACGATATCCGCACGCCCCTCACCTCCATGCTCTCCTATACGCAGCTGCTGCAGAACAGGGACAGCCTGAGCGAAGCGGAAATGCGGGATTATATCCGCCTGATGCAGACCAAAACGGAACAGATCCGCGAGCTGACCGACCGGCTTCTCGGGAGGGAAACGCAGAATCCGGAACCGGTGGAACATATCCGCCTCCTGATGGAACAGCTGGCCGCAGAATGGGAGGAAAGCCTGGAAGAACGCTTCTTATGCAGGGCGGATCTCTCCGGCCTTTCGGATTTCTCCGGAATGGCGGATGTCTACGCCTTCCGCCGCATTTTTGACAACCTGGCTTCCAACACGGAAAAATACGCAGACCCGCAGCGGCCGGTGGAGCTTCTGATCACCGGAAAGGAAAACCATCTGACCATAACGCAGAAAAACGGGATCAGGAAACGACAGGAACCCGCCCCGGAAAGCAGCGGAATCGGGCTGAACAGCATCCGGCGCATTGCCGCCGACTACGGTGGAACCCTGGATATCCAAAAGAATCAGCAGGATTTTACCGTGGAAATTTCCCTGTCTCTTCCGCCCTGCCTTTAGAATTTCTTCAGAATTGCCTCAAAATTTTCCTTATAATCTCATGATAAAGTAAAGCCATCAAAAACAAATGCCGCCTGTTCGGCGGCGGAAAGCGAGGCGGCCGGGCCTCCGGCTCGGCCTGGAATTTGCCTTCTCAGGCAAATTCTTACAAATTAAATGCCGCCTATTCGGCGGCGGAAAGCGAGGAAAATATGGCATTAGGACTTTTGATGATTCTGTTTATTGTAATGAGCGTAATCAGCGTGGTGGGAATTTCCCTGCTGTATCTGATGAAAAGTCCCGTGGCACGGCAGGTTATCTTCTATATCATGGCAGTGTGGGGAATGTTCATAGCTGTCGTCAGCGCCACTGGCCTTCCCACCAACTACACCCTGGAAAGGCTCATCACCTGGGCAATTGGTTTTCTCAGTGTGGCCGGCATTGTACTGCATATCCGCTCTTCAGAGGATAAGGCCCGTATGGCGGCGCGCCTTCTGGTCACAATCTCTGTGGCAGGCGGAATCATAAAGCTGTTTCTGCTGTGAGCGATAATGTGGTTCTGTCCCCTTTCGCTTGTATCACGAGCCGCAGCCCCTTTTCAAACGGCTGCGGCTCCATTTTTTCTGCCCCTTCTCATCTTCATACGAAAAGGGTACAGCCCTGCAGTTTAAACTCTTCTATTTTCTGATCGATTCTTTCCGGGGAGATGCCCAGCCGTTTGGCCAGGCACTCCTTACACAGGAAGTCTTTTCCTCCCCGGTTCACGAATTTCCGGTAGGCCCCGATCTCATTATAGGTCAGGGTTTTCCCGCATTTTACGCAGACAGACATTACAGATCGACCACCTTTGCGCGGTATACCTCACAGGCGAAGGGTTCCAGTTCCCGGATCACCGTGGAATTATCCACCCGGAAGTTCTCGCCGGTCCAGACCTCGTACATATCCAGTGTCTTTCCCGTGGAGAAGCCCAGTCCGATTTCATCCAGATTGAAGCGGGCGGCAGCCTTCTCTTCGCTCAGGTTGAACAGGCCGATGGCAACGTCGCCGTTTTCCAGCTGGCGGGAATAAATGACCATATCGTCTCCGGCCCAGATGCCGTTTAACTTCACCGGCTGGCGGCAGGCCCTGTCCTGATTGATGGCGATGAGTTCCTCGTTGCAGAGGATTTTCCTGGTTTCTTCATTCATGTTCCGGATATCGCAGCCGATCATCAGAGGAGAGCCCAGCAGCGCCCAGATGGAATAATGGGTCTTATACTGGGTATCCGTGCAGCCCTCCAGTCCCACGTTTCCTTTGCCGTACATGCCAACGATCAGCATGTCCATATCGTTGAAGCAGCCCACGCCGTTGTAAGGATGCAGCTTCTCCTGCTGCTTTGTCAGATCCTTCACGGATTCCCAGGTATCAAAAATATCCCCTGTGGAGCGCCACATGGAAGCCGCTGACGTCTTGATCCATTCATGGGTCTGGTCGCTTCCCCAGGAGCAGGCGGAAAAGAGGATGTCACGTCCGCAGTTTTCGAGAGCGAGTCCCATTCTGCGGTACAAATACTGTCCGTGAATGATAGGGCTGTGATAGCAGTAATCGTACTTCAGGAAATCCACGCCCCACTCCGCAAAGGTTTTGGCATCGATGAACTCATGCTCGAAGCTGCCCGGATAACCGGCGCAGGTCAGATTTCCGGCACAGGAATACATACCGAACTTCAGTCCCTTGCTGTGCACATAATCTGCCACAGCCTTCATGCCGTTCGGAAACTTCTCCGGGTCCGGCACCAGCCGCTCATTTTCATCTCTGGTCTTTAAGGACCAGCAGTCGTCAATGACCAGGTATTCGTACCCCTTTTCCAGCAGCCCGCTCTCCACCATCGCGTCCGCCGTTTCCTTGATCAGTGCCTCATTGATGTTTGCCCCGAAGGTGTTCCAGGAATTCCACCCCATGGGCGGTGTCAGTTTTACCATAATATCTCCTTCCCATACATCTCAATTTATTTTTGCTTTTTGCTTCTCAGAGGAATCTTTTTTCTCTTTTATTTTAGATAGTTCTCTTATTTCCATCTATATTGTTTGTTGCATAGAATTGTATTTTTGTTTCTTTCTACGCCAGGATTCTGCTAAACGGGCTTACCCATCCATGCAGCCGTCCGCCAGGCACACCTGCACAGAAAGGACCGTCCGGGAAAATACCGGGCGGCCCTTTCTGCTTTATCTGATCTGTCACAGACTTTTCGCTCTTTATTCTTTTCCTTCTTCTACAACCTTCTGGATAAAGGCGTCAAGCTCCTGGCTTCCCAGATCGCCGTCGTCCCTGCTTCTGACGGAAACGGTTCCGGTCTCTTCTTCCTTCTGGCCTACGATGAGCATATAGGGAACCTTCTCCATCTGGGCGCTGCGGATCTTGTAGCCGATCTTTTCATCGCGCTGATCCATTTCGCAGCGGATGCCGGCATCTTTAAGCTTCTTCAGAATCTCCTCTCCGAATCCGAAGAATTTCTCGGAAATGGGAAGGACCTTCACCTGCACCGGAGCCAGCCATACCGGGAACTTGCCCGCGTAATGCTCGATCAGGATGCCGATGAAACGCTCAAGTGCTCCATATACTACACGGTGGATCATGATCGGGCGGTGCTTCTCGCCGTCCGCTCCCATATATTCCGCCTCAAAGCGCTGCGGAAGCTGGAAGTCGAGCTGGATGGTTCCGCACTGCCAGGTTCTTCCAAGGGAATCGGTCAGATGGAAATCAATCTTCGGGCCATAGAACGCGCCGTCTCCTTCATTCACCACATATCCTTTTCCTACCTCATCCAATGCCTTACGAAGCGCATCGGTTGCAATCTCCCAATCCTCGTCGCTTCCCATGCTGTCTTCGGGTCTGGTGGACAGCTCCATATGATAGGTCAGTCCAAAACGGCTGTAGACCTCATCAATCAGGCGCATCACGCCCTTGATTTCATCCGTAATCTGTTCCCTGGTCATGAAAATATGCGCATCATCCTGAGTGAAGCAGCGCACGCGCATCAGGCCGTGAAGCTGGCCGGACTTTTCATGACGGTGCACCAGTCCCAGCTCGCCGATACGAAGCGGCAGATCCCGGTAGGAACGGGGCTGGGATTTATATACCAGCATGCCGCCCGGGCAGTTCATGGGCTTCACCGCGTAGTCCTCGCCATCGATCACGGTGGTGTACATGTTTTCCCGATAATGATCCCAGTGTCCGGAGGTCTCCCAGAGCTTCCGGTTCAGAATGATGGGCGTGGAGATCTCCTGATAGCCCTCTCTGTCATGCAGTCTTCTCCAGTAATCGATCAGGATGTTCTTCAGCACCATTCCCTTGGGAAGGAAGAACGGGAATCCGGGGCCTTCCTCCATGATGGTGAAAATGCCCAGCTCCTTTCCCAGCTTGCGGTGATCCCGCTTCTTCGCCTCCTCGATCCGATCCAGATACTCCTTCAGTTGCTCCTTATCCGGGAAGGAGGTGCCGTAGATCCTGGTGAGCATCTTATTCTTTTCGCTGCCTCTCCAGTAGGCTCCCGCCAGGCTGGTGAGCTTGATGGCCTTCACATATTTGGTATTGTCCAGATGCGGGCCTGCGCACAGATCCACGAATTCGCCCTGACGGTAAAAGCTGATTACCGCATCCTCCGGCAGATCCTCGATCAGCTCCACCTTATAGTCTTCGTTTCTCTCCTTCATGAAGGCGATCGCCTCATCACGGGAAAGCGTAAAGCGCTCCAGCGGCAGGCGCTCCTTCACAATCTTCTTCATTTCCTTTTCGATTGCGGAAAAATCCTCGCTGGAAATGGGCTCCTTAAACTCAAAATCATAATAGAAGCCATCCTCAATTGCCGGTCCGATCGCCAGCTTCGTATCCGGATACAGGCGCTTTACCGCCTGTGCCAGAATATGGGAAGTCGTATGACGGAAGGTTCTCGCTCCGTCCTTGTCCGCAAACTCCTGCTCGCCTCTGCTTCCATCCTTCAGAATTACGTCCATGTTTCGCATTCTCCTTTCCAGAATAACTGATGTGCGCGTACACATGAAAGCCGTCTGCTGCGCCGACATCTGACAACGCTTTCATGAAAAAAACACCCTTAGAAAAACGGTTCTCCGCTTTTCTAAGGGTGCAGTCATCAGCTTATGTGCATGACGCACGGTTCCACCTTATTTTTTCACTTCAGATTCTTCCAAATCCTCATCCTTAACGCGGATTCACGTCTGTACTTTCGGAAACAGAATCTACTGTTCCTTCCTACAGCGGCTCCGGAGTGGTCTTCCCCGTACCCGGCATAAAGGGGCTTTCAGCCAATGTCCCTCTCTCTGGTCTATGCCCGCGGCAGGCTACTCTTTCCTTCATTGCCTTTACGTTATCAGTATACTAGCATCCACAGAATTGAAAGTCAATACTTTTTTGGGGATGGCAGTCTCATGCCAGCTCGTCCGGCTCCATCAGTGCCTGTTCATATCTGTCCAGAATGATGCCCTGGATATTCTCTCTTGTGGTCTGATTAATCGGATGAGCAATGTCCCGGTATTCTCCATCGGTGGCCTTTTTGCTGGGCATTGCAATGAAAAGCCCTTTCTCGCCTTCAATTACTTTAATGTCGTGTACCACAAATTCATCGTCTATCGTGATAGAAACGATGGCTTTCATCTTTCCTTCCTTGGTGATCTTACGCACACGTACGTCTGTAATCTTCATGTGAGTTCCCCCTTTTATCTTCAGATGACATACCTTTCATTCTTTTCAACCACAATCTTAATTCCATCTTCACCCTTATAATAAGTGTTAGCCCGGATCGTATCCCGGCTCTCTACGATGCAGTTTTCGATGTGTGTGTTGTCGCCGATATATACGTCATTTAAGATAATGGAATTCTTGATGTAGCAGTTATTCCCGATAAAGGATTTTTTGAAAATAACCGAATCCTCCACCGTTCCGTTGATAATGCAGCCGCTTGAAATCAGGCTGTTCGAAACCTTGACGCCCACATTGTACTTTGCGGGAGGAAGGTCGTCCACCTTGGAGTAAATATCCGGATACTGGTGGAAGAAATAATTTCGAATCTCCGGCTTCAGGAAATCCATATTGGTGGCAAAATAATCTTCTACGGAAGCGATATTACGCCAGTATTCCTTAATTTTATAGCCATAGATCCTTTTCTGATTCTTATAGCGGATCAGGATATCCTTGACGAAGTCGTATCTGTCCTCCATCGCGCAGCGCTCGATCATCTCGATCAGCAGTCTTCTGCGGATCACGTAGATCCCGCAGGAGATCGTGTTGGACTTTGCGACGATGGGCTTTTCCTCAAATTCCTCGATCCTGCTGTCCTCATTCATCTTGATGGTGCCGTAGCGTTCCAGATTGGTTCCGGCAGGCATTTCCTTGCAGACAATGGTAATATCCGCTTTCTTCTCAATATGGTATTCCAGAACCTTATTATAATCCATCTTATATACGCAGTCGCCGGATGCGATGACCACATAAGGCTCATGGCTGCTCTTTAAGAAGGAAAGATTCTGATACATGGCATCCGCCGTGCCTCTGTACCAGAAGCTGTTATCCGCCGTTACCGTGGGCGTGAATATGAACAGGCCGCCCTGCTTGCGCCCAAAATCCCACCATTTGGAGGAATTCAGATGCTCGTTCAGGCTTCTGGCGTTGTACTGGGTGAACACGCCAACCTTCTGGATATGAGAGTTCGTCATATTGCTGAGCGCGAAGTCAATGCTTCTGTAGCTGCCCGCGATCGGCATCGCTCCGATGGCTCTTTTTCTGGAAAGCTCCTTCATTCTGTGATTATTGCCGCCGGCCAAAATAATTCCTATCGCTCTCACTTTTCCTCACCTGCCTTAATGATAGATTTTCCGCCTGAAAGAACGCCGTCCGGATAATCCGCTCCTTCTGTCACACCGAAAATGACCGTATTCTTTCCGATGGAAACGCCCTTCGGGATCACGCTCTTCTCTCCGACGGTGGCGATTCCGCTGTTATAGATGTGAGGGGCCACATCGTTTTCAGCCTCTTCGCCGATTCCCATTTTCACGCCGTCTCCTATCGATACGTTCTCCGCTACGATGGCCTTATTGAGCTCACAGTCTTCTCCGATCACCGTGTTGTTCATGATGATGGAATCCCGGATGACGGTACCCTTTCCGACGACCACGCCGCAGCCGATCACAGAATTATAGATCTGCCCGGCTATCTCACTGCCCTCACCCACAATGCTCCGCTCGATCAGACCTTCCGGGGCGATATACTGAGGCGGGAGGATCTCGCTCTTCGTGTAGATCTTCCAGTATTCCTCATACAGATTGAACTCCGGCACGATGTCAATCAGCTCCATATTGGCTTCCCAGTAGGAATTCAGGGTTCCCACATCCTTCCAGTAGCCGTTAAATTCATACGCATACATAGGTGCGCCATTTTCATGGCAGTAGGGGATGACATGTTTTCCGAAATCCAGGTTGGGCTGTGCAGACCTGGCAATCAAAGCCTCCTTCAGCGTCTTCCAGTTAAATATGTAGATACCCATGGATGCCAGATTGCTTCTGGGATTCGCCGGCTTCTCCTCAAAATCCGTAATCTTTCCGTTCTCGTCCGTGATCATGATGCCGAACCGCTTCGCTTCCTCCATCGGTACGGGCATAACCGCGATCGTACACTCTGCGCCTCGCTGCTTATGGTAATCCAGCATCACTTCATAATCCATCTTATAGATGTGATCACCGGAGAGAATCAGAACATAATCCGGATTGAAGCTCTCCATATAGTCGATATTTTGATAAATTGCATTGGCTGTTCCCGTATACCATTCGCTGTTCTCGCTCCTCTCGTAAGGGGGAAGGACAGTCACACCGCCGATATTCCGGTCCAGATCCCACGGAATGCCGATCCCAATATGGGTATTCAGCCGAAGAGGCTGATACTGGGTGAGCACCCCGACCGTATCCACACCGGAGTTGATACAGTTGCTCAGCGGGAAATCAATAATCCGGTACTTTCCGCCGAAAGATACTGCCGGCTTCGCAACCTTTGAGGTCAGGACGCCCAGCCTGCTTCCCTGACCGCCAGCCAGCAGCATAGCAATCATTTCTTTCTTAACCATGTCATCACCTCATGTTCCTGCATCACGTATTGCATTGATTTACGTATATTTACGTAAGAAGATTATAACACACGGTCAGGCAAAAGTGAATAATTATTTACAGTTTCTTTCTGTAAAAAGGCCACAAATTTAGTAGATATTTTACATATTTCTTTTCCTTCAGCAATGCCAGTTGTGTGTTTTTAATAGTTTCTTTTCCTCTTTTCTTCCCGATTTTTCTCATATTTTCAACAAAAGCGCTCGATCTATGCACGAATTTGCGTTTTCTGTTCCTCATTTTCCATTTCCCTATTGGTTTTTTTCTCTGCAATGCGTATAATACATATCAGAATCAGAAAGGAAGGTCACTCCTATGTCTCATATACAGGATATCTATCAGGTAGATTTTAATCATCCGGTCCATGTCTATTTTATCGGCATCGGCGGAATCAGCATGAGCGGACTCGCGGAAATCCTTCTTTCCGAAGGCTTTTCGGTCTCCGGCTCGGACTGGAACCGTTCCCCTCTGACGGAACGTCTGGAACAGCAGGGGGCCGTTATCCACTACGGCAGGCCGCAGAAAGCGGAGAACATTGAAAGCGATGTGGAGCTGGTCGTCTACACCGCTGCGGTTCATGCGGATAATCCGGAATTTCAGGAAACTCTGCGCCGGAAACTTCCCAGCCTCACCCGGGCACAGCTTCTCGGACAGATGATGAAAAATTACCGGATGCCCGTCGCCGTCAGCGGAACACACGGGAAAACAACCACAACCTCCATGATCGCGGAGATTCTGCTGAAAGCGGATACGGATCCCACCATCTCGGTGGGCGGCATCCTGAAGGACATCGGAGGCAATATCCGTGTAGGCGGATCGGAGCTTTTCGTGACGGAAGCCTGTGAATATACCAACAGCTTCTTAAGCTTCTTTCCGAAGGTCGGCATCATTCTTAATATAGAAGAAGATCACATGGACTTTTTTAAGGATCTTGCCGACATCCGTTCTTCCTTCCGCCGCTTTGCGGAACTGATTCCAGAGGACGGCCTTCTTATTATAAACGGCTCCATTCCGCAGCTTTCTGAAATCACGGACCGGCTGGCCTGTCGTGTTGTTACCTTCGGTGCTTCGCCGGAAAACGATTATTACTTCACGGATACGTCCCATGACGAAAAAGCACACGCTTCCTTCCATCTGCACTTTCATGGCCGGACGCTTCCCGTCCGTCTCGGCGTTCCCGGCGATCACAACATCGCGAACGCAGCGGCCGCTCTGGCTCTGGCCGATTATCTGAATCTTGACATGGCGCAGGCGGCGGAAAGCCTGCATGGCTTCTCCGGAACCGACCGGCGTTTTGAATACAAGGGAAGCTTAAGCGGCGTCACCATTATCGATGATTATGCCCATCATCCCACAGAGATCGAGGCAACCCTGAAAGCCGCCGCCAACTATCCGCACAAAACGCTCTGGTGCGTTTTTCAGCCTCATACCTATACCCGCACGAAAGCTTTTTTCCACGAATTCGCCCATGCCCTTTCCCATGCGGACCGGGTGATTCTGGCGGACATCTATGCGGCAAGGGAAACCGACACGCTGGGAATCAGCTCCGCGCTCCTCTGTCAGGAAATCGCGAAACTGGGTACGGACTGCCATTATTTTTCCTCCTTTGAGGAAATCGAAAAATTTATTCTGGAAAATTGCATCCCCGGTGACCTGTTGATAACTATGGGTGCCGGAAACGTTGTAAACATTGGAGAAGACCTTCTCGGACAATAGTTATCCACAATATCCACATTTTTCATGTGTATGAATGATGTGGATATTTTTTTATCCACAATCCCGTTTTACCGAAATTTTGCAAATATATCCACATTTTCCACATGATCCACATTTTTCCGGATGGCCCGAAGCTGCGGGCTTTTTCAGCAAAATGACGGTTTCTTTTTCCGAAGGCGTATGATATAATGCACTTGCTTAAAATATGAGATAACAATTCAGAGCGGCGTGAAAACAGGAGCAAAAGCAGGCGTTAAGCCCGGCTTAAAAGCATGTTTTTGCTCCTGTTTTCACATCGGATGAACGTCCGCAGCTTCTTGTCCGGCTTTTAGCCGAACAAGAAGGTGCGCCGCTCTGAACGAAAAAAACGTACATACCGGAAAACAGGTGAGATTATGAGCTGTCTGAAAATCTATCAGGACAGCTGCGCCGACGTTACCATCGTATCCAATCGTTTTATCGATGAGTTCATGCCGCAGGCCAACGACGCGCAGCTGAAAATATATCTGTTCCTTCTGCGCATGCTGAGTGCAGGGCGTTCTCTGGATATCCCGGAAATCGCCGATGTGTTCAACCATACGGAAAAGGATGTGATGCGCGCGTTAAAGTACTGGGAAAAGTGCGGCGTGCTCCTGCTGGAATATGACGCAGCCAAAAATCTGACCGGAATCCGGCTTCTTGATCTGACCGGCAGCCGTCCCGTTTCGGGAAACGCTTCTGAAAAGGCTGTACCCCAAAAGACGGTATCCGAAAGCAGAACGGCAGAAAAGTCCCCGTCGGAATCCCGCAGGTCTTCCGACCAGGAGGCGTATGCCCGGCCGTCTTATTCACTGGACGATCTGAAGGCATTCCAGGAAAAGGATTCCACCGCTCAGCTTCTTTTCATCGCGGAGCAGTATCTGGGAAGGACGCTCAGTCCTTCCGATATTAAATCGATCCTTTTCTTCTCGGACAGGCTTCATTTTTCCGACGATCTGATCGATTATCTCCTTCAGTACTGCGTGGAACGCGGAAAGAAGGATTTCCGCTACATGGAGAAGGTGGCAATCAGCTGGGCAGAGGCCGGCGTTACCACGCCCGCTGAAGCGGAAAGGCAGGCAGGCAGATACGACAGAACCGTTTATACCATCATGAATTCCCTCGGCAAGACGAACGCTCCCACCAGACGGGAAGCGGAATTCATCCGCCGCTGGAGGGAGGAATACGGCTTTGAACCTTCCATCATCATGGAAGCATGCGAGCGGACCGTTCTCGCCACAGACCGGCACCGTTTTGAATATGCGGACAAGATTCTTTCCTCCTGGAAGGAATCCGGCGTACACCATCTGTCCGATATTGCACGGCTGGACGCGGGCTTCCAGAAGGAAAAGCCCGCGAGGCAGACAAGAGAGCGCTCTGCCGACCGGTACAACCGCTTCATGCAGAACAGCTACGATTACGATGCCCTGGAAAAGGAGCTGCTGCACAGCTGAATGCTCCCTGCGGGCGGCCGGACTGAGCGCGAGTCTTATTTGAAGGAGAACAGCCGTGGCTTTAACGAATACGCAATATAATACGATCATGAGGGTATATGAGCAGAAGCAGACGAAGAACCGCCACCTGAGAGAGGACAGGCTCAACTTTGTCTATGCCAATGTGAAGGGCTACCGCCATCTGGACGAATCCGTGGCCACGCTCTCCGTCTCCCAGGGCAAGAAAATGCTGAACGGAGATCCCAATGCCCTTGCCGTCTTAAAGGAACAGCTTCACCAGCTGAGCCGGGATAAAAAGGAGCTTCTGCGCAGGGCAGGACTGCCGGACGATTATCTGGAGCCGGTATACGACTGCCCGGACTGCCATGATACCGGATATGTTGACGGCCGGAAGTGTCACTGCTTCCGTCAGGCGGAAATCGCTCTGCTCTATCAGCAGTCGAATCTGAAGGAAGTCCTTCAGAAGGAAAATTTCGATACCCTCTCCTATGAATATTTTGACGAGGACAGCCTCCCCGATTTCCGTGCGGCAGTACAGAAATGTCAGAATTTTGCCGCCTCCTTTGATTCATCGGGCCGGAATCTGTTTTTTTACGGAACAGTGGGAACCGGCAAGACCTTCCTGAGCAACTGTATCGCACGGGAGGTAATCGAGAGCGGACATTCCGTGATTTATTTCAGCGCTTCCATGCTGTTTGACACGCTCTCACGCAATGCATTTGATATAAAGAGACAGGATACCCTGGACTATTTATATAATGATCTCTACAACTGTGACCTGCTGGTCATCGATGATCTCGGAACGGAGCAGAGCACGCCCTTTACGCTCTCCCATCTCTTCACCGTGCTGAACGAACGTATCATCCGGAAGAAGAGCATGATCATCTCCACCAATCTTTCGCTCCCTGAGCTGAAGGAACGGTATCAGGACAGGATCTTCTCCAGGATCACCAGCAGTTTTGACTTCTGCAAGCTCACAGGCCCGGACATCCGGATGTACAGAAAAAGATTAGCAAACAGAAAGTGAGGACTCCCATGGCGGAAGAAAAAAGAAACTTGGAAACAATCCCCGCAGGCTCTCTCGGCATCATTCCCCTGGCGGGCTGCCAGTCACTTGGCGAGCAGGTGGATCACTATCTCGTTAAATGGCGCAGGGAACGGGAAAGCGAGCATAAAAACAGCCTTGCCTTCTCCGGTTATCAGCGAGATTCCTATCTGCTGAAAACCAAAGTTCCCCGTTTCGGAACCGGCGAAGGAAAGGGCGTCATTCAGGAGTCCGTCCGCGGAATGGATCTTTACCTTCTCGTTGATGTAGTGAACCACAGCCTGACCTATTCCCTTTTCGGCAAAGAGAATCACATGTCGCCGGACGATCATTATCAGGATCTGAAGCGCATCATCTCCGCTGTCGGCGGAAAGGCCCGCAGGATCAACGTGATCATGCCATATCTCTATGAGGGCAGACAGCATAAGCGCTCCAGCAGAGAATCCCTTGACTGCGCCATCGCTCTGCAGGAGCTGGTACACATGGGCGTGGAAAACATCATCACCTTCGACGCCCATGATCCCAGAGTTCAGAACGCGATTCCGTTGCATGGCTTTGAAACCGTACAGCCCGCCTATCAGTTCATCAAGAACCTGCTGCGCAACCAGAACGACCTCATCATCGACGCCGACCACATGATGGTCATCAGCCCCGATGAGGGCGGCATGAGCCGTGCCATCTACATCGCCAACGTGCTCGGGCTGGACATGGGCATGTTCTATAAGAGACGCGATTATACCCGCATCGTCAACGGACGCAACCCCATCGTCGCCCATGAGTTCCTCGGCTCTGACGTGGAGGGCAAGGACATGCTCATTATCGACGACATGATTTCCTCCGGTGAAAGCGTGCGTGAGGTTGCCGCTGCCCTGAAAAAGAGAAAGGCCCGCAAGATCTTTGTCTGCGCCACCTTCGGTCTGTTCACCAACGGACTGGACAGCTTTGACCAGGCCTACAAGGAAGGCATCATCGACCGCGTGCTGACCACCAATCTGATCTATCAGCCGGCGGAACTGCTGGAACGTGAATGGTATGTCAACTGCAGCATGAGCAAATATGTGGCGTACCTGATCGATACGCTGAACCATGATACCTCCATCAGCGACCTGCTGAACCCTAATGAAAAGATTCAGAAGCTTCTCATGAAATATCGGAGCGGAAAGCTTTAAGCCTATAAACAGAGGGGGCCGTAGAAAAAATAATTTCTCAGCCCCCTTTTTATTGCCCTCTTACATAGGGACTGAACCCTCTGATTACATAGAAACCCGGTCTCCGGGAATCCAGTACGAAAGAGGGGATGGATATGAGCGACTTCGAGCTGTTATCGCTGGTTTTGATGATTCTTGGAATCGTCATCCCCATCCTGATAGCTTATATAGACGCAAAGAAATAACCGCCCAGTCCCTAGCAAAGATTGGCGGTTATTTCTTCTAATCTTTTAATCAGGGCAACCGTCTATCGGTAGCACCTTTTATATAATAATATCAGCACATTCCTCTCCAGTCGGGTCGGAACGCATCCAGAGATATGACATCTTTTATATGATTATATTAGCACGTTCCCGTTCCCATTTCAATATCTGGCCGACAAATATCAACATTATCTGTAACAGTTCGTCACAGAAGTTGAGTCAAATTTTGAGTCAGGCCTTGACAATTCCCCTTTTCCTGATATACTGGAAAAGCTGGAAACGCCCATGGAATCAGGGTTTTTGGCATGATCCCGGTGAGTTCGAGACCTTCCTCACCTAAAACAAAACTAAAGGAGAAAAACAAATGAAGAAGAAAAACATCCACCTGTTGACCCAGGCGGCGATGATCGCCGCTCTCTACGTTGTGCTTACCTTTATCGCCAACGCCTTTGGACTCGCGAACTATTCGGTTCAGGTTCGTTTCTCGGAAGCTCTTACCATCCTTCCATTCTTTACCCCCGCCGCAATCCCCGGACTGTTCATCGGCTGTCTGGTCAGTAACATCCTGACGGGCTGTGCCATTCCGGACATCATTTTCGGCTCCATTGCCACCCTGATCGGCGCGCTGGGAACCTGGAAGCTGAGAGGAAGCAAAAATATATTTCCAGGAAATGTATTTCTTGCTCCACTTCCTCCCATTCTCGCAAATACAATCATCGTTCCGTTTGTGCTGCGTTATGCCTATGGAATCAGACCGCTGTGGCTTTCGTTTCTGACAGTGGGCGCCGGGGAAATCATTTCCTGCGGAATTCTCGGCCTTCTGCTGGCCTTCACGTTAAATAAATACCGCTCTCAGATTTTCCGGGAGAGCTTTTAAAAAAATCTCAGGCAAAAGACTGCCGAAAGCATTTGGAGCATTTCGCTCTTCGCTTCGGCAGTCTCTTTTTCTTCCGGCAGGAACGCTCTGAACAGCGCAGCCTTCCATGTTACTGCATTTCCACATAGGAAACGAACATGTTCCCGTTCTCCTCAAACCAGGCAGATGCGTCGTTCAGTCCCATCCGGAAAACCTGGCCGGTCTGCGGATCCATCAGAACCACATTTCTTTCATTAAATCCGGTGATCAGAACCGCATTGCCGTCCTCCAGCAGGGCGAGCACAGGGATTTCCCGGTCCGGATAATACAGAATATTTTCCAGGCTGCATCCCGTCAGATCCAGCACCTGCACGTTCTCCAGATTTTCCTGCAGGATCTCCGTCACCGTTTTTCCCTGCTCCATCAGATATCCTGTATTTCTCGTCACGCCCTCATACGTGAGAATCACATCCAGGCATACCTCAAGGCTGCTTCTCTCCTCATCGGCCGCTGTTCCTTCAATGGCCATGATCTGGTTCGACGTGTGAAGCCGTTCTGTCCTCCAGATATAGAAACCGCCCCTTGCCGTCACTGAGCCGGCATTTTCCGCCGCGCGCTCTATGGCCTCTCCGGGCGTTGCCGCAAAGGTAACCTCTCCATCCGGATCATACACATAATAGAGCTCCACGGTTTCCTGGGACGGCGGAATATCCACCTGTCTGCTGCCCTCATAAAGCACTTCTCCAGGCGTGAGAACCTTCAGCTGGCCCGTTTTCACACCGTTCCTCATCTGAATTTCCGTCAGCCTGTCGTCATTTTCCGTAGGAACCGTGATGATTGTATTGGTTCTCTGCGCTTCTGTCTGGCTGCTCACGATCTGATCATCTTCAGCCGCAGCGAAGTCTCCCTGTGCATCCCTCTCCACACGGCTCAGAATGATCTGGTTTCCTCTCATTTCACAGCCGGTCACATAATATCCCTCTTTTTCATAGGTCATCAAGATCTCTCCGCTTTCATCCTGGATCCGAATCTGATACATGGGAAAAACCATGGCTCCCGTATCATCCTGGGCCACGTCTCCCTGTCTGGCGATTCCGTACACGATATCCTCTCCCATGAAGCCCAGAGGAAGAATATAGTTTCCGCTTCCTGCCGCAATCTCCGTCCGCTCCCCCGTGCTCAGATTCATCAGAATCAGGGATTCAGACGCATATCGCTCTCCGCTCTGCCAGGCGATCATCCGGTTGCTTTCCGAAACGCTGCAGCTGTCCATGCTCAGATTTTCCGCCGTAATGTCCACCGTCTGACTGTCCAGATGTACACAGAAAATCTGATCGTTCAGGAACAGATACAGCTCGTATCTTCCATTGATGTAGGCCAGCTGATCGATCTGCGCCTTCAGAATTTCCGGCGACTTTCCGCTGGGAATGAAGGCCAGCTCCTCCACCGTATTCGCGGAGCCGTCATAGAAATAGACCTGTGCGCCGCAATAGCCCTGTCTGCGTCCCGAGCTGATATAACCGTATACCATGAAAACGACGTTTCCCGCCTCGTCCACCTGAAGAATTTTAAAGTTCCTGTCGTTCGGGAAGGCTCTCTCATCCAGACTATCCGTATCATGGAAGGAAAACAGACGCGCAATCCTGTTTTCCGTCACGTTCAGGCTGTACAGCACACCATTCTGGGCAAAGGCAACGATATTTCCACCCTCGCTCTCTGCCATCTCCACATCCGTATCCCGGATTCCCAGGACCACCTCTTCATCCACAAAGGAGGAAGCGTCCTCCGAAAAATATTCGCTCATGGTACGTTCATAATCCAGCAGGTACATCCGTTCCGTTCCGGTACGGACCCGGTAGACCTCCTTCACGAACGCATGAACCGCTCTCTCATATCTGGTATAACTCACCAGATACTCCACCGTGATCGATGCTGTCTGACCGGTCATGTCCAGAATGGTGAATACCGGTTCCGTCTCCCGGCGCACATCCAAACTTCCCCAGCCAAGCTGATCCAGACTGCTGTGGATCGTCACCCGGCTCAGTGTGGAATTGTCTTCACTGGAATCCGTCTCCATATAGACGGCAAGCGCCGCGCAGGAAGCATCGTCAAAGGTATCCTCGCTGAAAGAAGCGACAAAATCCAGCTTTTCCTGCATGCCGGACGACTCCTGCTGAATCACCCGCATATAGTAAGAGACTTCCCGTTCGTCCTCCAGCGTGAGCTTGAAAATCACACAGTATTCCGTTTCTTCATCGATCAGATCCTTCAGGACAATATCCGCCTTCAGAACACCGTCTTCCTCCGTAATTGCGGACACCTGTGTATCCTCCACCAGCCTTGTCCCGTCAGCGCTTCTCACTTCAAAGGCCAGAGCGTCCACCTGCGTGCCGTAGGTCAGAATCCCGATGGAGATTTTACGGTCTGCCCCGATGGGCAGAAGCCTTCCGCGCATGTATTCCTCTTCCATTTCTCCGAGATAGCCGTCCATCATATTGACGCGCAGTCCGCCTGCGTCCACATAGACCGACGGGAGCCGGGGAGGCTCCATATCCGCTGTCATATCCGTATTTCCTCTGTTTAACAGCATGCTGCTTACGATCAGCGCCGCCACGAAGGTGACCACGCACACACAGCATCTGATGATCGTTCTTTTCATGAATGCTCCTGTTTTCCTTCTTCAAACAGCTTCTGCAGGCAGGTGTTTACATGCAGAAATTCCGTCATTTCCTTCACGCCTGTCTCTCTGCATCCGCCTCCCATTTTTTTCTCCTGCTTTTTCACGGCACGGATGAGAATATTCTTCGGCGTGTGCTCCATATCGATGAATTCCAGAATCTGCGTTTCATAGCCCTTCTCCTCCAGAAGGCAGGCGCGCACCGAATCCGTCACCAGCGCGGACAGACGTTCCTTAATCAGGCCATACTTCAGAGCCGGGGCAAGAATATCGTTTCTGATCTGCCGGTTTACCTCATGCTGGCAGCAGGGGACGGAAAGTATCACCGAGGCGTTCCACTTCACCGCTTTATACAGCGCATAATCCGTCGCCGTATCGCAGGCATGGAGCGTCACCACCATATCCACGCTGTCCTCCCCTTCAAAGTCTGCGATGTCTCCCTGCTGAAAATCCAGCTTTTCATAGCCATACTTCTCAGCGAGCCCGCTGCAGCGGCTGATCACATCCGCCTTTAGATCCAGACCGGTCACACGGATATCCAGGCCGCAGAGCTCATGCAGATAATAGTACATGGCAAAGGTCAGATAGCTTTTCCCGCAGCCGAAATCGATGATCCGCACACACCTGTCCTTTGGAAGTATGGGCATAATATCGGCAATAAATTCCAGAAACCGATTGATCTGGCGGAATTTATCGTATCTGCTCTTCACCGTTTTTCCGTCCGGCGTCTGAACGCCCAGATCGATCAGGAAGGGAACGGGACGGCCTTCCTCCAGAATATATTTTTTCTTCCTGTTATGTGACAGATGCAGGGCCTCCGGCGCGATCTTCTGATGCCCCGCTTCATGCTCTCTTTTCCGCACCGTCACCTTTCCCTTTTTACTCACCATCGCCTCCGCTTCAAAGCCTTCCGTTTTTATGGAAAGCTGACGAAAGCCCGTCATGGCTTCACAGATGGCCTCGCAGGCCTCCTCTTCGTTCAGATTTCTGTGAAAAGCCTGATTTCCCCGAAAGGTTTCCATCTGAAAAAGAAGCCTGTCCCGGATCATGACCGGCCTCACCTTAAAACGGACGTCCCCATCCTTTTTTCTGGGGCCTCCCGCCGTCATCTGATACAGTCCTCCGTTCAGGCTCTCCTGCAAAAGAGCGCGCAATTCATCCATCCTGTCAATCCTTTCTTCCAACCGGAAAGACGGCGCAGCCGTCCCGCAAAGCCTTCCGCTTTTTCGAACCTCCTGCGCCCCCGATTTCCTGCGTTAAACCCATTGTAATGATTTTCATCCGAATACTCAACCGGTATTTTCGAAAAAACAGACCATTTATCCCGGAGTCCATCCCTGCCAGCTTCTTCCGTTTCTTCTCCTCCTCCGGAAAATCTCGTAATAGAGCAGAATCTGAATCAGCGTTTTCCGGTCCCTGGAATCTTCCACGGAGGTCTCCCGGCCCTGTTCTTCTTCCTCTTCCTGTCGGATGCGGGCCTGAACGCTTTCTGCCAGACGCAGCAGCGCCAGTCTGTCCGGATATTCGTCATAAATCATGCTTCCCTGGTAGTCCATGCCGTCCAGCATGCGGCTGATCCTCTGCCGATATTTCTTCGCCTGCTCCGGATAAAGCTGGACCAGATAATCCAGATCCCTCGATGCAGTGTCCTCTTCCTCCCAGAACATGGGAATCGGATAGGTCATGTAGAAAGGCAGCGCCATCCCGTTCTTTCTGTTCCGGCCCCTCCATCCCTCCTCCGGGAAAGAGAACGGAGGAAAGCCGCCCGGATTTTTCCTGAAATCGTCCATGTGATCCTTTCCATGGCCGCCGAAACGCCTGATTCTCCGGCGGCACGCTTCTTCTTTTTATGCTTTATAGTATGCATCCGGATTCGATTTGTCTTTTCCCGATTTCAGCCCTTTTTCCCAAGCAGCACATCCCGGCACGCTTCCGCCCGCTTCACATCCTCCGGGCCGATACGGTCCCCGCGCCTGCCGGGCACATCCGTTCCCGCATATCTCGCCTTCTCGTACAGACCGGCCAGCTCTGCAAAAGCTTCTTTCTGTCCCTCTCCATCCGGAAAAAGGACTTCCAGCTCCCTCGCCGTTTTTGCACGCACCAGCTTCTCTCTGGCGTCCTTTCTCCAGAGATCCTTTCCCCTCGCGCCGGCGGTCCGTCCTTCCGGATTGCGGAAACGTTCCGATTTCTGTACCGTCCGGACAAAAATCCTGCGGATCCTCTCCTCCGGCGTCCTTGCAAAAATCCGTACCGCCTCCTGCCTGTCCCGCTTCTTTTTCTCCACGCGGAGCGTTTCCCGGATCTCCTCCGTCTTCTGTCCGTCCTGTGTCCGCTTCGTCTTTCCTTCATAGAACATGCGTGCCAGAGCCGTCACCGCCTTATACAGCAGGAAAACCACAAGGACGGCCGCTCCGATCAGGATCATGTACTCAACGATCTGATAGAGCACCTCTAGCCAGAGCGGCTGCTTCTGCACCTCCGTCTCCATGAGCTGCATGGCGGCCTCTTCCCGCACTGCGGCAGCCTGTTCGCCACCTTCCGAACCAAACAGATTGAAAAGGAAACGGATCAGCCGGAAAATGCCTCTTATGCACCACAGAAGAACGTTTTTTAACGCTTCTCCCGCTCTGTCCATAAACGTCTGATTCGCTCCAAGAGCCAGAAGCGCCACCACACACAGGCTGCAGACCGCCGTCAGGCCGCCGCCCCGAAGCAGCATGCGCCGCACGGGAATATGGGAATTGCTGGATTTATTGAACTGGATAAACCGTTCCAGATTTCTCAGATAGGTATCCGCGAAAAAAAGAAAGGCATAAAGCAGAGCAGCATTCAGGATCCTCCCACAGGCCGCCCCGTCTCCCAGATACGCGCACAGAAGTATGGAGGCGGCAGCTGCAATCAGAGCCACAGCAGGCCCAAGAAGCCCCTCATCCTCCCGGCCTTCCTGCAGCCGGATCCGGAAGGAAACGATCAGATAAAGCCCCGCCAGGATGCCGAACACCGCCCTCTGGATTCCGTTTTGCCCCAGCCCCAAAACCGCCGCCAGGAAAACGCCCGCATGAAGAAGCGAAAACAGCCAGAAGCGGGAGACGAAAATCCGGATCAGCCAGAAGCATACCGGCACTCCTGCGAGCAGAAGCTGATACGGCAGAGCCGCCGGAAGGAACGCACCGGCTGCCGCTTCCGGGACCTCCCCCTCCAGCGCACCATTCAGCGGCACAAACGCGGCAAACAGCGCCGTTTCCACACAGAATACCGTCAGAAAATTCAGGAGAATCTCCATCAGTTCCACCGGTCTCATCCATTTTTCATTCATTCAGCATTTCCTCCGCATTCAGTCTCACAAAATGCAGACGTTCCGGCTCCGAAACACCGCTTTCCATTCTGGGATACAGCGGACACATCCAGGTAAAATCCGCGCCGGAACGGGCAAAGTGCCGGATCAGTTCCTGAAATTCCTCATCGGTCTGAGCGGAAAGGAACAGAGTGGCGGTATCCTTTCCGTCCGCCTCCAGCTCTCCTCTGAAGGCCTCCTCAAAAGGAATCGCCGCCTCTTCCAGATTCAGCCTGGCAAACGCCCGGTTCAGCTGTTCCATGTGTCCGGCTCCCGCGCCCGGCAAAAGGTGCATCACCTCGCCGGTGAGCACATCCCTGGCGTTGCAGTAAACTGCAGTCCGGATTCCCTGCCGCAGCAGTTCCCCTGCAATTCTTACCGCAATCCGGATGCACAGCTCCAGAAGCTCCTGCCGCTTCCAGATTCCCCGGTCCTCCAGATTCAGAAAAATCCGTACCGCTCTTAAGGCCGTGTAACCCTTCAGATTCACCATGAGGTTCCCTGTCCTCGCGGTCGCCTTCCAGTTGATCGTCCTGGGTTCATCAAAGGGAGCATATTCCCGCAGACCGCGATATTCAAAGGGGTCCTCCAGCAGATGCCGCTTTGTCAGGATCTCTCCGTTCAGCTTCCGTATGGCCGCATCCAGCGACACGCCATGTGCGGGCCGTGGATACACGTACAGGACGCTCTCCTCTCCGATCCGTTCTATCATCTCCCGGCTCAGAAACAGGTCCGACGCCACCAGATCCAGACCATTGATCCGATAATACCCCCGCGCCGTACAGCGGAAAGGAATCCTTCGGGTCACACGCTGATTCGGTCCGAGGGACAGAATATCGTTCCGGTAATACTGGTCCGTCACCGCGCTGTCTCCCTCATCCTCAAAGCGCAGCTTCCTGGATACCTGAAACTTCACCTTCAGCATGGGAAGCGGCAGCGCCTTCCTGTTTTCCACCTGCTCCGACAGATAACACTGCTCCCCCTCCGTCGCGCTTCCGGCCGAAAAGAACAGCCGCGCCGTAAGCCCTCTGTCCCAGAAGCGTCCGTACAGCCTGGCCTGCAGGAAATAGAAGGCTGCCGCTCCCAGGCCTATCCACAAAATCAGCATGTCAGCCTCGCTTTCCAAAATCCTCCACAGGCACGGGCACCTGCGCGAGGATCTCCTCCATCAGCGCACGCGACTCCCCCTGTCCGCTGCTTCCATAGGCAAAAATGAGCCGGTGGGAAAGCACATCCGGCGCCAGCGTCTTCACATCGTCCGGAATCAGATAGTCCCGCCCTTCCATGCACGCCAGGGCCTTCGCCGCCCGCATCAGAGCCAGGGTTCCTCTGGGGCTCACTCCCATCGCCACCTTTTCCTGCCTTCTGGTCGCTCCGGCTATATCCGCAAGATACCCCGCCACCAGAGGATGCACGTAAACCCGCTTCGCTTCCTCTTTCATGGAAAGGAGCTCCTCCTTCGTCATCACCGGCTGCAGCTTCTCCAGAGGATCCTCCATACTGTATGCCTGCAGAATGGCGGTCTCTTCCTCTCTGTCCGGAAATCCCATGGCCAGCTTCATCATGAACCGGTCGGTCTGGGCCTCAGGCAGCGGAAAGGTTCCCGCCGTCTCCACCGGATTCTGCGTCGCAATCACAAAAAAGGGACGCTCCAGTTCCAAGGTTTCTCCATCTATCGTGACCTGCCGTTCCTCCATACATTCCAGCAGACCGGCCTGAGTTCTCGGCGTGGCCCGGTTGATCTCGTCTGCAAGGAGGATATTTGTGAAAACAGGCCCTTTTTTCAGCTCAAACCGGTCATTTTCCCTGTTATAAACAGAAAGCCCGGTAATATCCGCAGGCAGCATGTCCGGCGTGAACTGGATTCTTCCCATCCGGATCCCCAGTGACGCGGCCAGGGATTTCGCCAGCTTCGTTTTGCCCGTGCCCGGCACGTCCTCAAGAAGCACATGACCGTCCGCAAGAATCGCTGCAAGAAGCTTTTGTATGACCGCCTCCTTGCCAATGATGACCTTTCCCACATTATCGATAATTTTCTGTACCTCTTCCCGCATCTGACCACCATCCCTTTCGGATCATCACTTTGTTCTGATTATACCGCATGCGCAGGGGAGAAAGCGACGCCGCAGGCAGCATTTTCTCCACAGGCCGCGCAATCATTATACCTTTTTTCATCCCGCCTGTCCATTCCGCCAGCCCGCTGCCCCCCGCTCAAAACGGTGAAAATTATGTGAAAATCATTGACGGAACTTCTCTCTTTTTTATTGACACATCCCATGAAAAAGCGTAGTATTCTGAACATATATAACTTTTTTCGAATTTTTCATACAATTTCAATTCTGCCGCCCGGCAGGAGAAGGAGGGGCCTATGACAGTTTCCGCTTTGTACCGAAGACGTCTGATTCCGGAGGAATGCGTCCGTCTGAAGGACGATATCATCCTTCTGAACGAACCCGGCCTTCTTGTGACTTCCTGGAAAGCACTGAAGCCACGGCCGGATCTCAGCCATGGCTTCTCCTGTTATTATCTGGACGAGGGGTATAAAATCAGCCGTTTCTATGCTGCCGACAACACGCTCCTCTATCATTACTGTGACATCATTTCCGCTTCGTACGATTCCGCCGATTCCTCCCTCATCGTTACCGATCTTCTCGCCGATGTGATCATCTATCCCGATGGCTTCGTCAAGGTTGTGGATCTGGAAGAGATGGCCGATGCGCTGGAGGCAGGCGTTCTGGATATTCCTCTGCTGCGGAGCGCCCTGCGTTCTCTGAACCGGCTCCTGCAGGCCATCTATGCCGGAAAGCTTCCGGAGCTTTCCCGGCCGATGGAACGGTTTATCCCTTAATAGAAGACATGCCCTCCGATATTGATTCCTTCCAGGCCCGGAATGGGCGTCCGGAAAAATACGCAGGTTCCCACATTGCTGTAGCCGCTCATCGCCTCATCGGCAGCCCGGTAACAGCTGTCCGTCGCCCGGTTCTCCGCCAGCGCAAGCGCCAGACGCCCCGTGGATACCGGTTCAAACTGTCTGCTCTGGTAGATCACGCCGGACACCGTATTGGGAAATACGGAGCTGAGTACCCGGTTAATTACCACGGCGCCCACGGCCACCTGCCCTTCATAGGGCTCGCCTCCCGCCTCGCAGTAAATCAGGTTCGCCAGAAGGTACCGGTCATCTTCCGTGAATGTCACCTCCGAAATATCACGCCAGCTTGACTGAGCTGCCAGACGGGACTTCCGGATTTCCTCCTCCAGCTGCTTCTGCAGCGCCTCGATGTTCTCATCCTGCGCCGCCATCTGGGCTTCCAGCGCCTCCACCTGTGCTTCCGCAGTAGCGATCTGATCCGAATAAGCGGAAATGCTGCTCTGCGTCTGGCTGATCAGGCCGGAAAAGCGGTCATGCTCCGCCTCTGCGGATGCCTGCATTTCCTCCAGCTGATCCATATCTGCCTGAAGCTGCGCTTCCTTTTCCTCCACCGCTTCTCTGGCAGCCTTATAGGAAGCCAGCATTTCCTGATCATAGGACGCCATCTGTGTGAAATATTCCGTCATGTTCAGAATCTCACCCAGCGAGTCTGCGGAAAGAATCGCTTCCAGATAGGAAATGCTCTTCTTTTCATAGGAATACTGGATTCTTTTCTTCAGGCAGAGATACTGCCTCTCCTCCGTCGCCTTTGCCTCCTCCAGCTCTGCCTGGGTGGTCGCAATCTCTTCGTTCTTGGCGATGATGTTGTTCTCAATCTCTTCCAGATTATTGCTCACTTCTGCAAGCTGGCTGTTCAGGCTGTTCAGTTCTCCCTCAAGGCCGCTCTGCGCCTCTTCCATGTTGGTGATATTTTCTTCCTGAGCGTTCTTCTGATTCTCGGTCGCTTCTCTTTCTTCCTTCGCGTTTTCCAGCTTTTCTCTCGTATCCGAAGTGGCATTTACGCCCAGCCCTGGGACCGTAAGCATGACCAGCACAAGAATTCCCGCGATCAGCCTGCGCTTTCCCATTTTTTTCATCCGCATTCTCCTTTTAAGTCTTCCAGCCTTTCTATAAGGTAAGTGTCACATTCCGTCCTGCGGGTTCATATTTTCGGTAACACACGCCTGCAGCGTCCAGCATCCGTTTTGAGGCACGCACGGAAGGCGTATCTGCATATTTGTCGCATTCGTACACCACCTCCCGGATTCCGCTCTGAATGATGGCTTTCGCGCATTCATTGCAGGGAAACAGGGAAACGTACAGTCTGGCGCCCGCCAGACTTCCGCCTCTGTAATTCAGAATGGCATTCAGCTCGCTATGCGTCACATAGGGATATTTGGTATCCTCTTCTTCTCCGTACTTGTCCCACGGAAATTCATCATCAGAGCAGCCGATCGGAAAGCCATTATAGCCCATGGATAAAATCTTGTTATCACCGCTGACAATACAGGCTCCCACCTGCGTGTTCGGATCCTTGGAACGCATCCCGGACAGCTTGGCCACTCCCATAAAATATTCATCCCATGTGATATAATCCTGTCTCTTCATGGCTGCTCCTTTCCGTTACCGTTCCATCCTCACTTCGTTCCGAAGATCCTGTCTCCGGCGTCTCCCAGACCGGGTACGATGTAACCGTGATCATTCAGCTTCTCATCCAGCGCTCCCACGTACAGATCCACATCCGGATGCTCCTGCTGCATCCGCGCGATTCCCTCCGGCGCCGCGATGATACACATGAAATGAATCTTTTTACATCCCTTCTCCTTCAGCATCCGGATCGCAGCAACCGAAGATCCGCCCGTAGCGAGCATGGGATCCACCACGAAAACCTCCCTTTCCGCACAGTCAGCCGGAAGCTTGCAGTAATATTCCACAGGCTCCAGCGTCTCCGGATCCCGGTACAGGCCGATATGTCCGATTTTTGCGGCAGGGATCAGGTTCAGCACGCCGTCCACCATGCCGAGGCCCGCTCTCAGGATCGGCACAATCGCCATCTTCTTTCCCCGAAGTTCCTTCACCGTCGTTTTGCAGATCGGCGTCGTGATCTCCACATCCGCCAGCGGCAGGTTTCTGGTTGCCTCATAGCAGATCAGCATCGCGATCTCCCCGATGGTCTGCCGAAAATCCTTGGTTCCCGTTTCCATCCTTCTGATATAACCGATCTTGTGCTGAATGAGCGGGTGATCCATAACTACTACCTTAGACATATTCTCCTCTTTTCCTGCGGCCCACGGCCGCATCTTATTCTATGAGAAGAATCGCGTCAGCGATTCTTCCAGGAAACCGGCCTCGTCGGTTTCCGCCTCTTTTCCTGCGGCCCACGGCCGCATCTTATTCTTCCAGGAAATCCGGCCTCTGCGGGCCGGCTTTCCGCCTCTTATTCCAATGCCGTTATCTTTCCAACTCTGCGCACATGCTTTTCCTCACCGGAAAAAGGCGTATCCAGAAACGTTTCCACAATGCTGAGAGCCAGATTCTTCCCGACAATTCCCGCTCCCATCGCCAGCATGTTCGCGTCATTGTGTTCTCTCGTAAGCCTTGCGGACACCGTGTCCGCGCAGAGCGCACACCGGATTCCCCTTACCTTGTTGGCCACAATGGAAATCCCGATTCCGGTCGTACAGATCACAATGCCTCTGTCACATTTTCCCGATGCCACCGCTTCCGCGGCTGCCCGTCCAAAATCCGGATAGTCGCAGGACGCCTCGTCAAAGCAGCCGAAATCCTCCCATTCCAGCCCTCTCGCGTCCAGACAGCGGATCACCTCCTGCTTCAGCGCAAAACCGCCATGATCACAGCCCAATGCAATTTTCATATTTCCTCTTTTCCGCGGCCGCAGGCCGCATTTGAATCTGTGAGAAGAATTGCGCCAGCAATTCTTCCAGGAAATCCGGCCCAACAGGCCGGATTTCCGCGCCTCTTTAATAACGACAGCGCCTGTTTCCGCTTATCCTTCAATCACATGATGGCCCGCTGCCTTCAGAAGACGGTTCATAATGGCCTGTCCCATTCCACGCAGGGAAAAGGCTTCCGAATACATGACCTCCACGCCTTCATCGTCAAATTCTCTCAGAATCCGGTACAGGCTGTGGGCGATCGCCTCCTCATCCTGCCTGCTTCCCACGCTTTTCACGCTGTCCGCAAGGTAGAGAGACGCGGTTTCATCCGTGGCAATCACGCCCGTTTTCTTACCTTCCCGCTCTGCCTCTTGGCAGAGCGCGTTAATGCGCTCCACCACCCTTTCGGGTTCTCCCTCCACAATCGCCAGATCTCCCTTCGGCGCGTAATGGCGGTATTTCATTCCGGGGGCCTTGGGCCGCTGGGTTGACGCCGCATCCAGGATCGTACGGTCCACCGAAACGCTGCCAAGAACCTCCGTCAGCATCTCCTGTGTCACATAGCCGGGTCTGAGGATCATGGGCTCTTTCTCCGTCAGATCCACAATCGTGGATTCCAGGCCGATTCCCACATCTCCTCCGTCCAGAATCATATCGATCCTGCCGTCCATATCCTCCGCCACATACCGCGCGCTCGTCGGACTGGGCTTGCCGGAGGTATTCGCGCTTGGCGCCGCAATAAAACCGCCTGCCACATCGATCAGGCCGCGCGCAACCGGATGAGACGGAAACCGTACTGCCACCGTAGGAAGCCCTCCCGTTGTTTCCAGAGGAACCGTTTCCTTTTTCTTCAGAATCATGGTCAGCGGCCCCGGCCAGAACGCACGCGCCACTTTCAGCCCCTTTCCGTCCGGATCCCAGGCAATCTTTTCCAGATCGGAAAGGCGGCAGATATGCACAATCAGCGGGTTATCCGAAGGTCTGCCCTTCGCGGCATAGATCTTTCTGGAGGACTCCGGATTCAGCGCATCTCCCCCCAGCCCGTACACGGTCTCCGTGGGGAAGGCCACCAGACCGCCCGCCTTCAGGATCTCTCCCGCTTTTCTCAGCTTCTCTTTATCCCTACTGCTGCCATCCATCACTTCATAAAGTGTCTTCATGTCATTTCTTCTTTCTATTCGCAGAAAAAAGCCTGCTTACCGCACAAAAGCAGACTTTCCGGCTTTTTCTGCTCTTTTCGGACATCCTTGTCCGCTCTGCCCAATTATATCACATCCTGATTCCGTCGAAAAGTCCCCCCTCAGACCGAACTGTGACTGTGATTCAGATACTGCATCAGCGCCATATGAATGTGCCAGGCCAGCTTTTCCTGATAGTAGTCATCGGAAAGCCTTGCCGCCTCCTCCGGATTGGACAGAAAGCCGCACTCTACAATCACCAGCGGCCTCCCGGTCTTTTTCAGAAGATAGTAGCTGTCGTTCGCCCGGGATGTCCTGTGGTTTTCCGGATCCAGCTCCTTCACAAGACGGTCCTGAATCAGTCCCGCGGCATACTCCCCCGCCGCGCTCCCTCCATAATAAAAAACCTGTGCCCCTTTCACATATTCCTCGTCGTAGCTGTTCTGGTGGATGCTCACTGCGATGTCCGGCTGCGCCTCCTCTATGATCTGGATGCGTTGTTTCATATCCTGAACCTTTTTATTGGAAGCGTTCTCATCATACAGCCCCGTATCCGTGGTTCTGGTCATTACCACCTCCACATCTGAGGCTTCCAGAAACAGTTTCAGCTTTTCGGCAATCTGCAGGTTCAGCTCCTTCTCCAGCTCCCCGTTCCTTCCGACCTTGCCGGGATCGACACCGCCGTGCCCCGCATCGATCACCACACAGAACCTATCTTCCGTCTCCGCCTGATCCTCATTTACCAGAATGGCTGTCTGACCGGCCGACCAGAAAACAGCGCTCAGCAGAAGAACCGTCGCAGCCCCTCTCAAAAGTCCTTCCTTTAATTCCGTCCTCACGAGATCTCCCGCGCTCCATTTGTTTCATTATATGAAACCCGCAGAACGAAAAGACCCTTCCGGCCCGGGCCGCCGCCTTTCCGCCACCCGGCCCGTCAGCCGTTCACAAAGTCCGAAATTACCGTCCATACCTCCGGATGCCCGCTTTCATAGCCCAGCTTCCAGGCCGCGACGCCCCCGATTCCGTATTCCTTCATCACGTTGATCTTCACCTGGAGAGACTCCTCGTCCTCCAGCCATACCTGGAAAAGAGCGCCGTTTTCTTCCAGCTGTGCGTAATTCTGGCAGGTGGTTTCATCCCAGACAGCCTCCACCCCTCTCTGCGCCAGAAAGTCCTCCGCAGCCGTCATGCCCACCGCCTGGCTCTTCACACCTTCTGAAGTGGTCTCCCAGATACGGGTATAGAAAGGAACCGCGTTAATCACCTTTTCCGCAGGAACATACTGCACCATGGTGCTGATCCCTTCCTCCACATAATTGATGGACGCCACGCTTCCCACTTCCTGGGAACCGCCATAGTGTTCGTCATACCCCATGATAATCACATAGTCCGCCACAATCCCCTGCTCTTTCCAGTGATAATGGGAGTTATAGCCCCTGGGCACATAATTGTCCACGGACAGCACCAGCCCGTTCGCCCGGCAGGGAATGGACAGCTCTCTTAAAAACTCAATGTAGTCCTCTCCCGCGTCGCCCGGTACCTGTTCAAAGTCCACGTTGATTCCATCCACGCCCAGAGAGAGCGCCTCATTTATCAGCCCCTCAATCAGCTTCTGCCGTTTGCTGGTATAGGACAGAATCGCCTTCGTATCCACATCATAGGTGAAGTTATCGACAAGCGCCCATACCTCCAGCCCTCTGTCATGCGCCTCCTGCACGTAGGAACTGCTTCCGATACTTGCAAAATTTCCATCGTTGTCGCTTAGGAAAAACCAGGTGGGAGAGATCACGTTCATTCCGCTCACGCCCTCCAGCACCTCGGAGAGCGTGGAATTTGCTGCCTCACTGGTCACCTGGTGCCAGCCCAGGCTGATCTTATAATCCCTGTGAATAGAGGTATATTCCGGCTCCACGTAATCGGTGACCGGAATCAGCGTTTCGCTGCGTTCATTTTCCAGGCGTTTGTTCTCCACATAGCCGATGAATCCGTCCTGGGTGACGACCTCGCTCCAGGTCTCCATCTTCTCCAGCACCGTAACCTTGTCGCCCGCCGCTGCCTCGGTAAGAATATCACTCTTGATTCCGCCCTGATAACGGACCGCCGTGTTCCGTTTGATATCCGCGACGCTGTGCTCATCCCATACTGTCGTCATCACCATGCGGTTCGGCTCCGTATACAGAGTATAGGAAAAATTGGTATACTTCTTCACATAATCCAGAGCCACATACATCACGCCATCTTCCAGGTAAGCCGGCACATAACCGTCCTCTCCCGTCTCTCCTGCCTGCGCATAGATGATCTCATCCGGCGTGGTATATAAAAGCCAGTTCTCATTATAATCCGCATAAAATCTGTCATTCAGATAAGTGTGCACCGTTTCCAGAGACAGATAACACCTGCCGTCCCTCACCACACCCTTTTCTTCCCGGATCTCGTTATTGAGCACAAGCGCCGCCTCATCGTCCGCCGCCAGGCTGAAATATTCGTTCAGATCCATCCGTTCCTCAGAATAGGAAAAACGGTCCACAACTTTCATTCCAAATGTTATGGCGATAATCACAAAAATAAGGACGACCGCGATTATCACCGGAATTGCTTTCTTCATCTTCCGTAACCTCCTGACCGTCCTTATTATATCAGACTATTGAAACATCGTCATTACCTATTTTTACATGTTTCCATCGCAGCTTTTGTCTCTGTCCGGCCCGGTTCCTTACAGAGTCCCGGGACAGACAGGACCGCCTTTCCCTTTTGGCAGAGAAACGGCTTCTCCTGCAGTTTCGCGCAGCAGCGGTACGGGGGCCCTCCTCGCACGGCCGCAGGATTCGTTTTCATTCATTTTACCTTGTTTTCAGACAGAACACCTTCACATTTTGCAGCCTAAGGGCACTTCACCTTATCATATCTGACCTGGGTCAGCTTTCCGCTCTCATCCATGACGTAATCCGGCATATATACGGCATCCTCACAGACAAAAAACTTCTTTGCAATCTCATCGGGAGATGCCGGCTTCCCCTCCAGATACAGATCCACGCCCTGTCCGCTGATCTTTTTCAAATGCTTTTTGAACTCGATCACATCGTCTTTCATAAAAAATCCCTTCCCTGTATACACAAAGGGACATAACAGAGCTCCGTTCCGGACGGTTTCCAAAAGGACGTGATATATAAACCCCTATGCCCTCTGTTCACATGGCGACGACGTTTCGCAGGCCTGAAAGATGCTCCCGGACGTGTATCGCGAAATTCCTGCAAAGAAATACGCAAATAACCATTTACAATCCATTTTTTTGAATTAAACGTTTTCCAGGTGAAAATTTTGGAAATGATTTCTTTCCCGACAGGCACATAAGCCTGTAAGACCTCCTCATACTATATGGATGAGGCAGCAGCGAAGCCGGTCCGTCGTACCGTCCGCTGTCTGTTAGATGCAGAAGATCTGCTGCAATACAGCTCTTCTGAAGAATTGCTTAAAATATGATATAAAAAATTCCGGTGCGCTCCCCTCCTTCTGATACGGAGTACCCGGAAGCATCTTTAAAAGGATTATATCCGATAACTGGAAAATTGGCAAGTAATTTGTAAAAAAAAAGTGAAACGACGCCCGGATGCTTGACTTCTTACTGACCGCAGTATAATATATCTGTAATCGCAGATACTGTAAATTATGTTCATTTTACGCCTCTTTCAGTCACACAAAGAAAGAATTCCAATATCTTTATATTAAGGATGTGATCATAATGAAAATTGAAAAAGTGAATGACCATCAGATTCGCTGCACCCTGACCAAGGCCGATCTCGCGGACAGGGAACTTAAAATCAGCGAACTCGCTTATGGAACAGAAAAGGCGAAGAGCCTTTTTCGTGATATGATGCAGCAGGCGGCAATCAAATTCGGCTTTGAGGCAGAGGATATTCCTCTCATGATTGAAGCCATTCCCCTGAATTCCGACTGTATTGTCCTCATCATCACCAAGGTAGAGGATCCGGAGGAGCTGGACACCCGTTTCTCCAAATTTGCTCCCAGCGTTCATGACGACGACAGTCTGGACGATATGATTCAGGATCTGAACGAGGGTGCCGACGATGTGCTCGACCTGTTCCGGCGCATCCACGAAGGACGCACCGCTTCCCAGGGAACCGGAAAGGAGGCCGCACAGAAGCCTGCTCCCGCGAAGAAGGAAGAGGAGAATCTGCAGATCACCCGCATTTATTCCTTCAACTCCCTCAACCATATCACCCGGCTCGCCCATGTTCTGGAAGGCTTCTATAACGGAGTCAATTCCCTTTACAAGGACGCGGGAAATGGACGTTATCTCCTGCTCGTCTCCAACTCCTCACACACGCCGGAGGAATTCAACAGGCTCTGTAATTGTCTGTCGGAATATGGCAGACAGGAAAAGGCCGCACCCGGCGGGGAGGCTTTTCTGGAAGAGCACTGTGAGCTGATCGTGAAAGACCATGCCCTGCAGGCCTTTGGCAGAATCTGAAATGAAGAAAACGGCGGCGCACCACTTTCCGGTACGCCGCCGTCTTTTGTGCGATAAGCCCGGAGGGCAGCCGCATGAATGGGCAGGCCTGCCTGTACAGACATGCGGCCATCCGCCGGGCAACGGGCAGCTATGCTGCGAACTTTCCCTGTTGATTCTTATGCTTCCGCAATCGCCTTCATCAGCTCATCAATATCAATACCGTGAACCATTGCGGCCTCTTCCAGGCTCTCCGCCTGTGCGGAAGGGCAGCCGAGGCAGTGCATTCCTGCGTTCATTAAAACAGGAGCTACCTCAGGATTGGTTCTCAGGATCTCACCGATTGTCATTTCTTTCGTAATGCCAGCCATTTCGCCAACCTCCTTTTCTTACGATTTTACGCCGTCCGTTTTTCCGGCACACCCGGACCTTCCGGCCGGTAAGTCGCCGCTGACGGCTGCATTCAGTATAATACTTTTTCCATAAATGCGCAAGATTATGTGTGAAATGGCTGTCTGACGGATTGGGGGGATGAAAATGGAGCAGTGTCCGTAAGCTTTGGCGGTGTCGATATAAAGCTTCGCCATCTCATTTCCCTGGTGATAAAAAAAATCATGTCTCCAAAAAAGAACATTCCCGCCTTGACGCGCCTTTATTGGGTAACCTATAATACTAGAGGCGGACAGATATGTCCGTTCCGGGGAAATCCCCGGTTTATCTTACAGCAACCGGCCTGCGCCTTAATCGGCGCTCCGCCATATATGTTTCATGCTGCCCCTTGCAGCAGACAGGAGGAAGTCTTGAGGACAGAATGGAATGGTTTTATCGGTGGGGAATGGGAGCGCGAGGTCAATGTGCGCGACTTCATTCAGAAAAACTACCACCCTTATGACGGGGATGAGTCCTTTCTCGCCCCGCCCACACAGAATACAAAGGATCTCTGGGATCAGGTCATGGAACTGTCCCGGAAGGAAAGGGAAGCAGGAGGCGTCCTGGATATGGACACGAAGGTGATCTCCACCATCACCTCCCATGCCCCCGGCTATCTGGACAAGGAGAAGGAGAAAATCGTCGGCGTGCAGACGGACAAGCCGTTCAAACGCGCGCTGCAGCCCTACGGCGGTATCCGCATGGCGCAGAAGGCCTGCGCGGACAACGGATATACGCTGGACCCTGAGGTGGAGGAATTTTTCTCCACCCACAGAAAGACACACAATGCGGGCGTATTCGACGCCTATACCCCGGAAATGCGGGCCTGCAGAAGCGCCCACATCATCACCGGCCTGCCGGACGCCTATGGCAGAGGAAGAATCATTGGAGACTACAGACGAATCGCCCTTTATGGAATCGATTATCTGATCGAGGACAAGCAGGCGCAGAAGGATTCCACCGGAAGCGTGATGACCGACGACGTGATCCGCTTACGAGAGGAGCTTTCCGAGCAGATCGTGGCGCTGAAGCTGATGAAGGAAATGGCGGCCTCCTATGGCTGTGACATTTCCCGTCCCGCTTCCAACGTGCAGGAAGCCATTCAGGCCATCTATTTCGGCTATCTTGCGGCAGTGAAGGAACAGAACGGAGCGGCCATGTCTCTGGGACGCACCTCCACCTTCCTGGACATCTACGCAGAGCGCGACCTTGCGCTTGGAACCTTTACGGAGGAGCAGATCCAGGAATTCGTGGATCACTTCATCATGAAGCTGCGGATCATCAAATTCGCGCGCACGCCGGAATACAACGAGCTGTTCTCCGGCGACCCGGTATGGATCACCGAGTCCCTGGCAGGCGTGGGTGTGGACGGCCGCCACATGGCGACGAAGATGTCCTTCCGCTACCTGCATACCCTGACCAACCTGGGTCCCGCGCCGGAGCCGAACCTGACCGTACTCTGGTCCACCAGGCTCCCCGTCGGCTTTAAGCGTTACTGCGCGAAGATGTCCATCCAGACCTCTTCCATCCAGTACGAAAACGACGATCTGATGCGTCCTGTGCACGGAGACGACTACGGCATCGCCTGCTGCGTTTCTTCCATGCGGATCGGTAAGGAAATGCAGTTCTTCGGCGCCCGCGCCAACCTGGCGAAATGTCTGCTCTACTCCCTCAACGGAGGCGTGGATGAGAAGACCAGAAAACAGGTGGGTCCGAAGTACCGGAAGTACGAAGGCGACGTGCTGGAATATGATAAAGTAATCGACGCATTCTATGATATGATGGAGTGGCTGGCGGGCGTTTACGTGAACACCCTGAACGTCATCCATTATATGCATGACAAATACTGCTACGAAAGAGCGCAGATGGCGCTTCACGACAGAGACGTGCGCCGCTATTTCGCCACCGGAATCGCCGGACTTTCCGTGGTCGCGGATTCCCTTTCCGCCATCAAATATGCGAAGGTGGAGCCGATCCGTGACGAAGACGGCATCATCGTTGACTTCAGGATCACGGGAGATTTCCCCAAATACGGAAACGATGACGACCGCGTGGACGATATCGCAAGGGAGCTGGTTTCCAGATTCATGACCGCGGTAAGAAGACATCACACCTACCGCGACGGCTTCCCCACCACCTCCGTACTGACCATCACCTCCAATGTGGTGTACGGCAAGGCCACAGGAGCCACGCCGGACGGAAGAAAAGCCGGAGTTCCCTTTGCGCCGGGCGCCAACCCGATGCATGGAAGAGATACCCATGGAGCCGTGGCCTCCCTCTCTTCCGTGGCCAAGCTGCCCTTCATGGATTCCCAGGATGGCATTTCCAATACCTTCACCATCATTCCGGGAGCGCTGGGCAAGGAGGACGCCGTTTTTGCCGGCGACATTGATATCGACCTTTCCTTCAACGACGAGGAATAATTCATGGATCAGACGAATCAGGATAAGAGGATCGACGAACTGATCAGGCTTCTGGATGAAGGGACTGTCCAGGGCGTGGGCCATGTGAACGTTGCCTGCGCCCCGGATGGAGAGCCGGATGTGAAAATCCAGACGGGCTGCGCGGACTGCTCTGTGGTGCCGCTCGCCTGCAGCATCCCCACCCTTCACGAAGGACTTGACCGGAAGGAATAGAACAGGACCGGGCAGTATCTCCCGTCCCGCGACAAAATGAAAGGAGAAACGACTATGGAAGCAAATAAGGCACAGATCGATAATCTGGTATCATTACTTGACGGCTATGCGGAAAAAGGCGGACATCATCTGAACGTAAACGTTCTGAACCGCGAAACGCTGCTGGACGCGCAGAAGCATCCGGAAAAATACCCGCAGCTGACCATCCGTGTATCCGGTTATGCGGTGAATTTCATCAAGCTGACTCCCCAGCAGCAGGCGGATGTGATTTCCCGTACTTTCCACGAAGCACTGTAAAGACCGGACGGACGCTTTAGGGCGTCCGTCTTTTTATCCGACGGGAAAGGAGACTTTTTCATGCAGGGACGAATTCATTCCATAGAAAGCTTTGGCACGGTGGACGGACCGGGCGTCAGATTTGTGGTTTTTCTGCAGGGCTGTCCCATGCGCTGCGCCTATTGCCATAATCCGGACACCTGGGAAACGGAGGCCGGAACCCTCATGAGCGCGGAGGAAATCATGGAGCGCTTCCGCCGGAACAAAAGCTTTTATAAGGACGGAGGCCTGACCGTGACGGGCGGAGAGCCTCTTTTACAGCTGGATTTTCTGCTGGAGCTGTTTGCCCTTGCCAGACAGGAAAACGTCCATACCTGCATCGACAGCTCCGGCATCTGTTTCAACGCCTCTGATAAGGATTGGATGGGGCGGCTGGACCGGCTTCTTTCTATGACGGATCTGGTCATGCTGGATATCAAGCACATCGATCCGAAGCTCCACAAGCAGCTCACCGGCTGCCCTAATGAAAATATCCTCCGCTTTGCCCATTATCTGGATCATAAGAAAATCCCGGTGTGGATCCGCCACGTGGTAGTTCCCACCGTCACCGACGACGAAACCTGTCTGTACCGGCTGGGCTGGTTCATCGGAGGGCTGGGAAATCTGAAGGCTCTGGACGTGCTTCCCTACCACACCATGGGAAAGGTAAAATATGAGAAGCTGGGCATCCCCTACCGCCTGGAAGGCGTCCCCCCCATGGACAGGCCCACTCTCCTTTTGAAAAAACAGGCGATCCTGAAGGGAATCAAAGACCGCAGAAGGCATGACGGATGAGAAACATTCTTCCATATACCATGGAATGTAAGAAAAGGGATTTTTTCCAATATGCCGGAAATGTACTTTAAAAAGTACAAGATTTCCGCCAATATTCCCGAAAAATGACTTGTACATTTTCTCCTTCTATATTAGAATGATTATTGAGAATCAACAGATTATTATTTAAAGGAGGATAAAACTATGGCATATGTAATCAGCGACTCTTGTGTAAGCTGCGGAACCTGCGAGGGACAGTGCCCTGTAGGCGCAATCTCTCAGGGAGACGGACAGTACGTGATCGATGCTGATACCTGCATCTCCTGCGGTTCCTGCGCAGGCGCATGCCCTACCGGCGCTATCTCCGAGGGCTGATCGCGGACGATTGTTTCGGACTGCGGCTGCCGGATACCGGCAGAGACATAATGACGGCGTATTTTTGACGCCGAAAAAAACCGATGGCTGCCAGATATGGCTCCATCGGTTTTTACGTCTGCCCTGATCTCAGCGCGCCTTCTCCTGCACCTTCCGCTGCCGTTCCTGTTCCCTTTTTAACCGTTCTCCCTCCCTGCGGGATCTTGCCGCTTCCTTTCTGCTCTTTGCCTCGGCCTCCCTGGCCGCCTTCCGGGACGCTCTCTGTTCCGCCTTCTGTACTTTCACCGCCTCCTTCTGCTGCCTTTTCGTCTCCCGAAGACTGCTCTTTGCCGCTCCCTTTCCTCTTTTTTCCGCATATTGACGAAGCGTTTCGTCCAGCTTCCTGAAATGCTCTTCTTCCCTCCTCTGCCTCTCCTGCTCCCGTTTCCGGTTTTCTTCCTCCTGAACTCGGAACTGATAGTCCATCTCCTTTGTGATGGTTTCCCGGATCTGTCTGGTCAGCTCCTCATTGTTTTCTCTGACGGCCTGGGAAACCAGACTGTGAAGCAGCATCTGCAGGCGCATCGCCTTTTCTCCGGCGTCCAGAGATTTTTCTTCCTTCTTCTCCGGAGTCTCCTCCGAAGGTACGCTCTCCTGCGTCTTTCTGCTCATCTGAAATACCTCCTTTTCCGGAACCGGCATGAGGATCTGCATGCTCCCTTCCGCCGTCAGCACCGTACGGATGGCCTTCAGCTGCAGGCCCTGCTCCTTCAGCTTTTTGATTTCCCGAAACTGCTCCACATCCTCCTTCGTATAGTACCTGTGCCCCAGCTCATTTCGCCGGATCGGAAGCTTCAGCTCTTCCTCCCAGTAACGAAGCACATGACTTTCCACTCCCACCAGCTTTGCCGTCTCTGAAATCAGATAACGTTCTTCCTTTTTTTCCTGTTCCGTTTTCATTTTCCATTCCTTTCCTTCCAAATGTCTGTGTAGCCCTGCGTGCCAGCACGCGGTCTGCACAGCCGCCTGATTCTGCATCTGCCGCACATGAAAGCCGATTGCTCCGTACCTTCGGTACTCCCGCAATCGGCTTTTACGCGATACGCACAGCTCACGGCAAAGCCGTTCACTGTGCCGAGCAGCTATGCTGCGAGCTGCCCGTTTCCCGTCGGATGTCCGCATATCTGCGCAAGCAAGCTTGCCCATCTATGCGGCCGCCCTCTGGCGTATCGCGCAAAAAAGAGAACCCGCCGTTCTCTGGCTTGAGTTCTCTTTGGTAATGATTCGTTCTTCTGTTATTTCTGCAGATTCGCAAACTTGGTGAATTCCGGCAGCCATACCAGATCGACGGTTCCGATCGGGCCGTTTCTCTGCTTGGCGATGTTAATCTCCGCAATGCCCTTTTTCTCGGTATCCGGATTGTAATAGTCGTCCCTGTAAATGAACATGACCACGTCCGCGTCCTGCTCAATGGCTCCCGACTCACGCAGGTCAGAAAGCATGGGCCTGTGATCCGGCCGCTGCTCCACCGCACGGCTCAGCTGGGACAGGGCAATCACCGGAACCTGAAGCTCTCTTGCAAGCGCCTTTAAGGAACGGGAGATGTCGGAAATCTCCTGCTGCCTGGATTCGTTTCCTCTCCCACTTCCCGACATGAGCTGGAGGTAGTCGATGATGACCATTTTCAAATCCATTTCCAGCTTGAACTTACGGCACTTGGAGCGCATTTCCGCAATGCTGATGCCCGGCGTATCATCGATGATGAGCTTGGACTGACCGATCATGCCGGCACTCTCGATCAGCTTCTCCCACTCCAGGTCGGACAGGTTTCCGGTTCTTAAATGCTGGGAGTCCACCTTGGATTCCATGGCGAACAGACGGTTCACCAGCTGCTCCTTGCTCATCTCCAGGCTGAAAATGGCCACGCACTCTCCGGAATGGAATGCCACATACTGGGCGATATTCAGCACGAACGCCGTCTTACCCATGGACGGCCTTGCCGCGATGAGCACCAGATCGGAGGGCTGCATGCCTGCCGTCCGATAATCCAGATCTATGAACCCTGTGGCGATTCCCGTCACGTTTCCGTTGCTGTGGGAAGCCTTCTCGATTTTGTCCATGGCGTTCATAACCACTTCCCGGATGGGCACGAAGTCCCCTGTATTCCTGCGCTGAACCAGATCGAATACCCGCTTCTCCGTATCCTCCAGAATGACCTCCAGACCATCCTTTTCTGAATAGCAGTTATTGGCGATCTCCTCTGTCAGCCGGATCAGCTTCCGTAAAACCGCCTTTTCAGAAACGATCGTGGCATAATATTTGATATTGGCCGAGGTGGGGACCGCTGTGATCAGATCCCGGATAAATTCCAGACTGGCAACTTCCGGTGGAACGTCTTTCTCCTTCAGGCGGTTCTGCAGCGTCACCACATCCACCGGCTGTCCCTGATCGTTCAGCTCCACCATGGAGTCGAACAGGACACCATAGGATTTGTTATAAAAATCATCCCCGCTGATCATCTCGGACGCAACCACGATGGCTTCCCGATCCATGATCATGGAACCGATCACGGACTGCTCTGCCTCCATGCTGTGGGGCAGCACTCTCTTTAAAACAGCCTCGTCTATTGATGCCATTGTATCCTTCTCATTCTTCCACTTTAACCTTCAGCGTACCGACCACCTGCGGATGCAGCTTCACAGGCACATCATAGGAACCAAATGCCCGGATGGGATCGTTTAACTGAATCTTCTTCTTGTCGATGTCCAGACCGCACTGTTCCTTAAAAGCGGCTGCAATTTCCTTGGAGGAAACGGATCCGAACAGCTTTCCTCCCTCTCCGGCCTTCATCTTGATGACCACGGACTTTCCTTCCAGATTTCTGGCGGATTCCTGAGCAGCCTCCAGAAGCTCCTTCGCACGCCTTTCCTCATTTGCCTTCTGCAGCTTCAGGTCATTCAGGTTCTTTCCCGTCGCTTCCAGTCCCAGCTTCTTGGGCAGAATGAAATTTCTCGCGTATCCGTCGTTCACATTGACAATTTCTCCCTTTTTTCCAAGGGACTTCACATCTTCCAGTAAAATCACTTTCATTATTTCAGTTCACCTTCCTCTATCATTTGATCCAGCGTCTGTTTGATATCCGCAATCACTTCCGGAATCTTTTTGTCGGTTATCTGGCAGCCCGCCATATTCATGTGGCCGCCGCCGCCCATCCGCTCCATGACCACCTGCACATTCGCTTCGTCGATGGAACGGGCGCTGATGTATATCTTCCCCTGATAATCCGTGAGTATGAAGCTCGCCTTGACCCCCTTGATGTTCAGAAGCTCATTGGCAGCCTGCGCGCCGACGATCGTCGGGCTCTGCAGGCCCTCGCTGGTACAGGTGGAAATGGCGTAATAATTGCGGTAAATCTCCGCCTGCCTGACCGCGTCCGCCTTGGCCTTGTATTCCGCAGCATCTTCACGGAACAGCTTCCTCACCCGCGTCACGTCCGCGCCGTTTCTGCGCAGGAAGGCCGCAGCCTCAAAGGTGCGCACGCCGGTCTTGGTCATAAAGTTATTGGTATCGATCATCATGCCGGAATACATGCAGTCGGCTTCCTCCACCTTAATACGGACGCCGCCGTCAATGTACTGCAGAATTTCCGAAACCATTTCACAGGTGGAGGAAGCATAGGCCTCCACATAGGAAAGTGTGGCATTCTCGATCCGCTCCGTTCCCTGCCTGTGATGATCCAGCACCACAATGGACTTGCAGATCTTCAGAAGCTCCGGACACTCCGTCAGGCTGGGCTTGTTCACATCCACCACGATGAGCACCGTGTTGCTCTCCGCCGTCTCGATGGCCTGCTGGCTCTTCAGGAACATATCCGGTTCATACTCCCGGTTGTTCTGGAACATCTCAATCAGCGGCTGCACCGATGTGGTGATATCGTTGATGACGATCTGAGCTCTCCGGTCCAGGGATTTCGCAATCCGGTAGATACCGATCGCAGCGCCGAAGCAGTCCACATCTCCCAGCTTGTGTCCCATGATCAGAACCCTGTCCCTGCTGGTGATGATTTCGTGCAGCGCATGCGCCTTCACCCTCGCCTTCACGCGGGTGTTCTTTTCCACCTGCTGGCTCTTTCCGCCATAATAGCTGATCTGCTCCGGCGTCTTCACCACCGCCTGGTCTCCGCCGCGCCCCAGTGCCATATCAATGGCTGCCCTCGAAAACTCAAAATTCTGGGAATAGGTCAGGCCGTCCAGACCGATTCCTACGCTGATGGTGACAGCCATCTCGTTTCCGATGTTCACGGTCTTCACATCGTCCAGAATCTCGAAACGCTTTTCGCTCATCTGCGCCACAGCCCGCTTACGCAGGATCGCCAGATACTTGTCCTTCTCCAGCTTTCTGCAGATGCCGTCGAAGCTGGAAACGTATTTGTTCACCTTTCTGTCGATCAACGCGATCAAAAGGGAACGCCGAACCTCTTCCACGCTCTCCAGCGCCTCATCATAATTGTCCAGGTAGATCAGACCGACCGCAAGGGACTGATCATCATTTTCCTTCAGAGCGATCTTCAGCGCCGTCTCATCGAACAGGTACATGGCAAACAGACAGCCCTTATACTCCTCATCCTCAATGATATCGCTGTCGTCCGCTGCCTCCCGCAGGGAAATCCGGGTAAACTTCGCCGCATACTCACTGTCATCGTAGGAAATCTCAAACTGTACGACGCCTTCCTCCTCAGAAGGAAGCCTGTCCCTCGTTACAGATGAGAAAAAGGATGTGACAGACTTCCTCAGCGCCTTTTCGTTATGTATGACCCGTGAAAAAGCGTTGTTATTCCAGATAATTTTCCCGTCTTCATCCAGCAGCGCATAGGGGACATCCAGTTCCCGCAGAAGCTCCTTCTGAATCTGTCCGTACTGCGTGGCAAAGCTCACCAGCTCATTGATGATGATCGGCCTGTTGTAAAGCATCAGGTAGAAAATCATCCCGAAGTACAGAAGCAGGAAGCATGACAGCAGAAACCCCGCCCTCGCGTCCAGCAGGTAGATTCCAAAATCCACCAGCACCAGAAGCAACCCCAGATAGAGGGAGGTCTGCATGTAAATTCTCAGCCGTCCCTTCAGTTTGACTCTTTTTTTCTTCATATCCGTACCCATATTTTCCGGACGGGCCATGGCCCTTCGGAAAATTTCTTTCCTGTCGCGCAGTTCGCAGCTGCACTCCGTCTGCGGCCGCAGGTATGCACAAAAACATCCCTGCATGGATATGCTTTGGCTTCTCCACACAGTGCGCAGGCGCTTTTTGAACAACACCGTCCCTATTATAACATTTTTCCCATGAGAATTCCATACTTTTCAGATTGTTGTCCGCTGACAGAGGACGACAGGATGTGACAAAGGACCAATAGAGTGATTTAGAAGTGAAGCAATTATCTTGATAAAATTTAAGCAGAGCCTCTACTTCTTCGCATTCCAGATAAACTATCATTCCACCTAAGTCATATCGGATATCATTGAGCTTGGCAGACGCATATTCCATTAATTCTGTTCCTGTAATCTTATCTGTATTATCAAGATTATAATTTTTCCCAAATTGAGCGATCAAATAAGATGCAACCGTATAAGTTTCTGTTTCCACATCATATTTACTGACTCTTTCCAGTTTTCTCTTTGATGTATTGCTTAGTTTTCCGGCCTTTATAATAACCGGTTTCATAGTGATGGAAAAATAACCCACAAGATCCAGGGTCACGGTAGAAAATACGAGATATGTAACTGCCTGATGCTTTTTGTGAACTCAATAGAACGCTTTTTTTAAAAAACTTTCCACATCCTGATTTTTCGGACTAAAAAAATCGGAGAGAATTCGTTTTAACCCATTCTCTCCGATCATATCCTCCTCATCTTTGTTTATGATATGCAAAATATCCCGGTTTATTTTTGTATTCTCTTTGCAAGAAAAACATATCATACATTTCTGGTGTCGGCAAGGACGATCTTTCCCTTCGGCATATTCATTACTAAAACTGGGCCTCTGAAAGCCTCCTCTATCCTACAGATGCTCCTTACATGAAATCTCTTCCACGTCCAGCCGGAACACGCAGACCGCATCCAGCATGGCGGGTGTAAATTCCCAGTCCGCCCGCCCCGTATTGTGTTCCATGAGCAGGCGCAGGGCGGTCTCCTTTTCCGCCGTCTCTTCGACAAAGGAAACCGTCCCGCTTCCAATCACGCTTTGAAAACGGGCGGAATGGCTGCAGGCGGTTTCTCCCGTTTTCAGCGCATAGCCGGTATCCAGTTCAAAACCGGCATGGCCGTTTCGGGCGATGAGCTCGATTTTCCGCCCTTCCTTCGCGCTGTGAAAATAGAAAGCGCGCTTTCCGCCCTCCGAACAAAAGCCGAAATTCAGCGGCACGATATAAGCGTCCTTCCCGTCACAGAAACCGAGCCTGCAGCAATGACAGGATGAAATAATCGCATCAATTCTCTCCGCTTCCCTGATTTCTCTGTCCGATCTTCTCATTGTTTCCTCCATGCCGAAGCGTTGCTGAGACACGCGCGCCGATCCCCGGCTCCGGCTGTCAGCAGTCTTCCTTCCTGTCAAAGCGCACCTGCATGGCGTTCATCTCCCAGAGCCGCGCCTCCTGCACGTCTCCTTCCACACACAGGCAGAGACTGCCTTCCGGATAAAAACGGGTGGTGAACACCGTCTCTCCGTGGTTGAGGTAAATCTCAATCAGGGAAGTATCCGCCAGAACGCGCAGATGCTTGAGCGACAAAACCCGCGCCTTCCTTGTACCGCGCCCCCGTCCGATTCCGGCGAAGCTTTTAGGCGCTTTTTCCCCGGGAGCCGCTTCTGCACCGTCCCGGAAGGAAAGAATTGCTTCCTCTCCATTATATTCAAACAGAAGGCCCTTCGCAATCTCCACGGAAAGCTTTCCGCCATCCCGAACGGTAAGTTCCAGATCAAAGGCCGCTCCCGCATCCATCTCCACACCGAGAAGCAGTTTTTTCTCTTCTCCGCGCAGCGCCTCCAGTTCGGACACCGGAACCTGCAGAAGCTTTCCTCCCTTCCGGATGAGCTGCCTGGGAACGGTGAGGGCGTGCTGCCAGCCCCTTTCCGCCGTTGGATTGTCATATTCTTCCGCAATGTCCGGCATCCCTGCCCAGCCGATCAGAATCCGTCTGCCCTGTTCATCCTGAAAGGTCTGTGGCGCATAGAAATCAAAGCCCTTATCCCATTCCGTAAATCCCTCCAGGCCGCCGTCCGTCCGGTAATCTCCCTCTACATGAAAATAACCGGAGGCATACACATTCTGAAATTCATGTTCCCCTCGGGGAAGTCCCTGTGGAGACAGGGAAAGGAACCACTCCCCGTCCAGCTCAAACAGATCCGGACACTCCCACATATATCCAAAGGGCTGAGAAACCGTCAGTTCCCTTTTCAGGCGCCAGGCATGCATATCTTCGCTTTCGTAGAGAAGCACCGCGCCGCGGCCGTTCTTTTTTCTGCCGCCCAGCACCATCTCATAGAGGCCGTCCTGCCGGAACACCTTCGGGTCGCGGATATGCTGCGTATAATCCGCCGGATAGTCCTCATTGGTCAGCAGGAGCTGCTTTTCTCCGAAATGGATGCCGTCCTCGCTTTCGGCAAGGATTACGGAGG